>NZ_DDOP01000031.1:0-12277 GCF_002341725.1 Bradyrhizobium sp. UBA2491 | reverse complement strand
CAAATCATCTGACGACGGACAATCGCGTGGCGATCGTTCGGCCGACTGCGGCAACGGTCTCCAGGCGCGCCAGGTCCGCAAAGTGAATATCGATCTGCGCCTGCGGCGCGATCGTCCGGATGGCGGTTCGCGTGGCTTCGGCGTTGGCCTCGGAGCGGGCGATCAAAACCAGATGCGTGCCTCGACGGGCCATCTCAGCCGCGGCGAGGCGCCCGATCCCGCTCGTGGCGCCGGTCATGACGATGATGGGGGCGGGCTGATCGGACATGGACACCTTGCGGATTTAGTGGATATATATCCATTATATCTGCAATGCCAAGGAATGAAAGGCAGTCCGGCCGCATGGCGCGCTCCGCTGACCACGAAACAAATCAGATGCCCCCGCTCTGGCTGTCGCTTGGCGAACAGCTCAACGCGCTGCTAAGCGCGTCGCGTGCGGTCACGACTGAAATGGCCGCCACGTTTGACGCTGATCTGCAACCGGCGGCCTACCACGTCATCCAGTGGCTTCACGCATTCGGACCCGCCCAGGCGAGCCATGTCGCCGAAGCGTTGGCCATGGACCGAAGCGCGACCAGCCGTCTGGTGCGACAGCTCAAGCAAGCCGGACTCGTCGAGTCCCGTCCCGATCCGGCCGACAAGCGCGGAGTGATACTGTCCCTTACAGATCAGGGCTCAGACCAGATGCGCGCCGCGATAAAGCTCAAAGGCGAGCTCTTTCGCCGTCGTCTCGCCGGCTGGAGTGCGGCGGATCTACGCCTCTTCACGACCTTGCTACGACGCTTCAACACAGGTGCCGCAGACTGACGCACGACGATCGTGTCGCTGGTGTCGAGCCAGCGGGCGACCGAATCAGTCGCTTTCCGAGGCGAGCCGGCAAAACGCCGCCTGGCAGCAATTTTCCTCGCGCATGACGTCAAGGGCGACTATTATAGTCGTAGTTCTGGCAAGTGCGTTCGCGTCGGTGGGAGGTGATCATGCATGATCACCGCCCGACAATCACGGGCCGCACGCGCGTTGCTGGGTTGGACGCAGGAGACGCTCGCTGACAAGGCCCGGACATCGCTGACCGCACTCAAGCGCCTTGAATCCGAGAGCGGATTGGAGGTCTACGAGTCAACGCGCGATCAGGTTCGCCGGGCACTCGAAACAGCCGGCATCGTACTGCTCTCCACAGACAAGGGTGAAGGGGTACTGCTGCTCCATGATCAGGACAATCGACCAGCAAAGCGCTAGCGGTCTCTGGATCATGCCGCGAGCACAATCCGGAGCTCTCCGTCACAAGACGATCAGGTAAAGGGTTAACGAATACTTTCCGAGCGAATATAGTCGCCCTATGGAATCCGCGATGCCGCCGTTTCTGGACGAGCCACCCATCAGCCCATCGCTCACGGCCTACGATCGCGAGCATATGGTGCTCTATCTGCGCCTACTCGACTCGGCGCGCGATGGCGCGGACTGGCGCGAGGCTGTCCACGTCCTGTTCGGTCTCGATCCCGAAACCGATCCCGCGCGATGTCGGCATATTCACGAATCTCACCTGGCGCGAGCGCGCTGGATGACCGAGCAAGGTTATCGCCACCTGGTTCGTGAGAGCCAGCGTTCATAACCTTGGTGATGCCGCTAGGGCATCACCTGTTGCCTGAAGGCGGTCTTCCGAAAAGCAACCCGAGCGGGAAACCTGACTCCTCCGCAAGTCTTTGGACCAAGACGACGGAGGACAGCTTGACGCCCGACGCATCTGAGTGGCGCTCCTCGGCAAGCTACGATCATGTCGAAGAGCTGACCGCATCAAGCCTTGCCTGGGAATGGCTCCGCCGCAACGAAGCCTATGACAGGGACTTCGAGGCGGTGATGCAACCTGATGTCGACCCGACACTGCTGACGGACATGATCCGACAGCGCTGGGGGTTGCGATTTCCCGGTGGACCCGCTGCAGGCTCCGCCGAAGGCTCCCGTCATTTGGCTGCCGGAGAAAGACACGAGCGTCGTTGTCCTCGCGACCGCACCGGATATCCTGACAACGGAGGCGGGAGGGCGTTCGCCCCTTTCCGACGTCGACTCCATTGCCGACGGGCAAGGCGTGCATGGCCTTTATGATCTCGACCCGTTCCAGCAAATCCAAATTCTACGTGCCGACGCAGCCGCGGGAGAGGTTCCGCTGGCCGCCAGCGTGCCGCTCGACATCACCGGCTTCGATCGTCTGGAGGCTATCGGTCGCCTGCTCGCGGCACTGCATGGCCGCGCCATTCCGCCGGACACTCGCCTGACCCGTCAGCAACGGATGCGAGCACGCCGCATGCTGCAAGCCTTCGACGGCGCGCGCGATGGCGCGACCCAACTTGAAATCGCGCAAGTCATCTTCCGCATTGGCAACACCACGCGCGACGAGTGGCAGGTGTCCTCAACCCGGCACGCCGTCATGTCCTTGCTGCGCGATGCCCGTGCGATGATCGCGGGCGGCTATCGCAAACTTCTTCGTCATCGCCATCGCCGCTGATCCCCGCCGCGTCGCCGCGGTGTGGGAATTTGGGTCCCCCCAACTTCGCACTGCAACTCGCCGGTTTCGCTTCGCCATCGTGGCCTTCGTCCGCCGATGATCTTCGGCGGTCCTCACGAACCCCACGGAGGCCCGATCCATGCGACCCGAACTCGCCGTTTTGCCGCCGCGCTTCCTGCGCACCAAGGAAGCCGCCGAATTCCTCAGTCTGTCGGCCCGCACACTCGAAAAGCACCGCACCTACGGCACCGGCCCGGCCTACCGGAAGCTCGGCGGCCGCGTCGTCTACGCCGTCGACGATCTCGAAGCCTGGGCTGCGCGCGGCGCCGTCACCTCGACCTCCGATCCGCGTGGCGCCGTCCTGCCGGCCAAACGGCAGACGCTGCCCTCCGCGCCGCAACCCGGCCGCTACGCGCGCTGACCGCGAGCGGTTTCCCGAATGGCGGCGCGACACCAGTCCCTCTCGGAGCGCGGACAGCTCGACCTGTTCCGTGCGCTCCCCGGCGAGTTCGCGCCACGAGACGCGCAGGATCTCATGGCTTATCCGTTTTTCTCCCTCTCCAAGACCCATCGTATCGCGCCGATAGATTTCTGTGCCGGCGACGTGTCGATCCGCGTCGAGGCCGTGCCCGATCATGGCATGGCGACCATATGGGACGCCGACATCCTGATCTGGGCGGCGAGCCAGATCGTCGAGGCGCGTGATGCAGGTTTGCGCACATCGCGTCTGATGGTCGCCACGCCCTATGAAATCCTGAAGTTCATCGGCCGCGGCACATCCTTGCGCGACTATCAGCGCCTGAAAGCCGCGCTCGACCGCCTGCAATCCACGACGGTCTGCACCTCGATCCGCCAGCCCACTGAGGGTCGGCGTCACCGCTTCTCGTGGATCAACGAGTGGAAGGAGCGCACCGACCGGAGCGGCAAGCCGGACGGGATCGAGATGATCGTGCCTGACTGGTTCTATCAGGCCGTTCTCGACGACGCGCTCGTGCTGACGATCGACCGCGCCTACTTCGATCTCACCGGCGGCCTTGATCGCTGGCTCTATCGCCTGGTGCGCAAGCACGGCGGGCGCCAGCGCAATGGCTGGCGGTTCGATTTCCGCCACCTTCACCAGAAATCCGGCGCCCTGTCGCCGTTCAAACGCTTCGCGTTCGAGCTACGCGACATCATCCGTCGCCAGCCGCTTCCGGGCTACACGTTGTTTCTGGAGATCGAGGCCGGCGGCAGAACCTTGCTCGCATTCGAGCGCACTCCGCCCTGTGGAAAAGCTGTGAAAGGCTTCGTGCCATCGGGAACCCGAAAGCGCGTGCCATCAGGAACCGCCCCCTCGTGCCAACGGGAACCGAAACAGGGTCTAACCCACGACAGCAGAACAGAAAATCGCGCCCCTAACTTAGAATCTAACAGAGAATCTAACTTTGAAGAGCGCGCGCGCGAGGTGGAAAACCTCGTTCGGCAGGCGGCAAACGCGCTCAGCGCCACCGGAAAACGGCGCACAAGCAGCCCCGCTTTCACCAGCACCGGCGCAGCGGGAGCCCAGACCACCGGCCTTCCGCAGCTTCCCTTCGGTCCTCGTTCGGGAGGCCGCCGATGATCGTGGCCTTCCTCAACCAGAAGGGCGGTGTCGGCAAGACGACGCTGGCGCTGCATCTCGCCGGCGAATGGGCCGGGAAGGGAAAGCGGGTCACGCTGATCGACGCGGATCCACAGGGCTCGGCGCTCGACTGGTCGCAGCAACGCAGCCGTGGAGGCCATCCACGCCTGTTCGGCGTCGTCGGCCTGGCCCGCGATACGCTCCACCGCGAGGCGCCGGAACTGGCGCGTGATGTCGATCATGTCGTGATCGACGGGCCACCGCGTGTCGCCGGTCTGATGCGCTCGGCTCTGCTCGCCGCCGACCTCGTCTTGATCCCGGTGCAGCCGTCGCCGCTCGACGGCTGGGCCTCCGCCGAGATGCTGACGCTCCTGTCGGAGGCGCGCATCTACCGGCCGGAGCTGCGCGCCCGTTTCGTCCTCAATCGCTGCGGCGCACGCACCGTCATCGCACGCGAGACCGCCGAGACGCTCGCCGATCACGATCCGCCGGTGCTGCGCAACACCATCGGCCAGCGCGTCATCTATGCCGACGCCGCGCAATCGGGCCGCCTCGCTTTCGAGATCGACGATGACGGTCCCGCCGCGCGCGAGATCACAGCACTCATCACCGAGATCGAAAGGATCGCGCCATGAGCGAGCGATCCGAACGGCGCGGTTTCGCATCGCGTCCGACCAGTCCGGATGCCTGGATCAAGGCGTCCGAAACCGAGTCGGCGCGGATCGCCGATGCGTCGGGCTTCACCGCCCGCCTGACGATCGACATCACGCCGGAGCTGCGTGGACGCATCAAGATCATCGCATTCCAGCGCGGCGTCACCGTCGCCGACATGCTGCGCGAGCTGCTCGCGCGCGAATTTCCCTCAACATCAGGAGACACACCATGATCGGCATAGCGGCCTTCCACATGCGCGGCGGCTCATCGCCGGCCGTGCTCCCGCACGACGCTCTCACCCATGTCGAGCTGACCTGGGTCGAGAAGAAAATCGAGAACTGGATTCGCTTCGGGACGCACACGCACGAACGGATCCTCGATCGCCGGCGGCGCGTCCTGTCCTTCCGCCCCGGCGCGGTCTTCGCCTTCGTCCGCTGGGCCTCGAACGACTTCGGCACGATTATCTCGCGCATCGACATCGTGCGCGCCGTGTCGCCCGACGAAAGCTATCAGACGCTGCCCTTTGTGCGACCCGGCGGCGACATCCTGCTGAAAGTCGAAGGCTGGCCCAAAGTCGAGCAGGTGCTGCAGGCGATCGACGCCATCGAGCGTCTCGGCGTCGATCCTGAAACGGTCTCGCCCGATCACTGGCGGCACGTCCACAACCGGATGAGCGCCGGCCACGAGCCGCGCGCCTACACGATCGAGCGTCATCAGGCATGGCTGAAGCGGCTGGAGTGCGAGCGATGACCCGCTTCGGCTATGTCATGGTGACGTACTTCTCCGTGATGGGCGTCGCCATCGCCGCGTTCATACCGACGCCGCTCCGCCTCGTCTGGAACGCATCGGCCAGCGTGCCGATTGGCCTCTATGACCTCGATCCTCCACGTGATCTGGCTGTCGGCGATCTTGTCGGCGTGATGCCGGACAAGCCGCTCGCCGACTGGATGGTCGAGCGGGGCTACATCGGCCGTGGTGTGCCGCTGATGAAGCGCGTCATGGGGCTTCCCGGTCAACAGGTCTGCCGCATGGGCAACGCCGTGACCGTCGATGCCATGCCGCTCGGCGATGCGCTCGATCGCGATCGGCGCGGCCGCAAACTACCCGTCTGGCAAGGCTGCCGCCGCATCACGGACGGCAACATCTTTCTCATGAACCCGGACGTGTTCGATAGCCTGGACGGTCGCTACTTCGGTCCGATCCCCGCGCGCACGATCATCGGCAAGGCGACGCCGCTCTACACCGATGAGACCGGTGACGGTCGCTACGTCTGGCGCGCCGCTACGCGCTGACCGCTCCCCCATCGGCGGGAGCGGTGCTCGCCGATGGCTTTTTCAACCTCACCGCCAAGGAAACTGTCATGCCCCAGATTGGTGAATTCACGCGCGACGAGACCGGCTTCATCGGACACCTCGCGACGCTCTTGCTGGATCAGGACATCATCATCGTCCTGGCGGAACCGTCCGACGCCGAGAACGCACCGGATTATCGCGTTCACCTCTTCGACGGTATGAACAACGAAACAGGCCCGGAGATCGGCGCGGCCTGGAAACGCACCGGCGAGAAGGCCGGCGAATACATCGCGCTGCTGATCGACGATCCGGCATTCCTGCACCCGGTCCGCGCCAACCTGTTCCGTGACGACGATGCCGGCAAGGCCTGGTCGTTGCACTGGTCGCGTCCGCGCGATCGTGCCGAGAAGGATTGAGCGATGCTTGGCTCTCGTCAGCCGACGAGCCGTTCGACTGCGTCCGGGCTGCGCTGCGCTGCCCGGTGCATCGCTCTCCTTCTCCTTTCCGGCCTTAGCCTCGCGAGCATCATGCCGGCGATCACGATGGCGCAGGACTTGGGCGCCGATCGACCGTCGCCACGCGATCCCTATGGCGATTACATCGCCGAGGCATCGCGGCGCTTCGGCGTTCCGATCGCATGGATCAGGGCCGTGATGCGTGCCGAAAGCGCCGGCGATCCGCGTGCCATTTCGCCGAAGGGCGCCATGGGCCTGATGCAGATCATGCCGGCGACATGGGCGGGTTTGCGCCTGCGTCACCGACTCGGCGCCGATCCCTATGATCCGCACGACAACATCATCGCTGGCGCGGGCTACATCCGCGAACTGTTTGACCGCTACGGATCGCCCGGCTGGATCGCGGCCTACAATGCCGGTCCCGGCCGCTATGAGGACTCGCTGAAGGGCCGCGCATTGCCGGCGGAAACGCGCACCTATGTCGCCATGGTCGCGCCGTCGGTGGACGGCAGCGACGCAGCCGGCCCGATCGTGGTCGCGGCGATCGATCCGCTCGCCTGGACACGCGCGCCGCTGTTCATTGCGCAGCCCGAGCGCGCACCGGCCGCCGATCCCGTGCCGACCGCGCGCGCTTTCGATGCCGCAACGCCGACATCATCCGTGCGCGATGTTTCCGCCATCGAGCCGCAGTCGGACGGGCTGTTCGTCCCGCGCTCCGGCGGAAAGACTGCGCCATGAGCGGCCGGGTTCCCAATCGCACGATAGCAGGCTCCAGCGTGTCATGGCGTGCGCAGGGGGTAGAGTCAGGCACCACAACCGTACGATGGCGAGATAAAAAGCCGCGAGGTGCGGCGTCGGTCGGTCGTGTTGTTTCAATAGGTTATGAGGCGATTTCGCGAGGCGCGGGAATTCCGCGCACCTCGCGGCAACGCCGATTTCTCTTGAGATTCCGCTGCTTGACGCGATGTGCGGAGCATCGGCCATGACTGGCGACAGCGAATTCCGCATCCGGCCAGGCCGCATCCGCTCGACGCGCGCGCAGGCGGCGCGTCCCTTCATCGCACAGGCCCTCGCGGCGGCGCAGAAGGCCGGCGCCCGCGTCTCTCGGGCCGGGAAGATCAGCCCCGGCAACCGCTCGACATTTGGGCGCGGGCGCACGGCGAGCGTGCGCGCCAACCGCCTGCTGACGGGACGCTCGCGCATCGTCGTCATCAAGACGCGGGTGGTTCGCCACACCGCTCGCGCCGCGCCGCTCGCCGCCCACCTCAACTATCTACGTCGCGAGGGCGTGACCCGTGATGGGGAGAAGGCGCGTTTGTTCGGGCCGGAGACCGATGAGGTGGATGGCCGGGCCTTCGCCGAGCGGTGCCAGGACGACCGGCATCATTTCCGCTTCATCGTCTCGCCCGAGGACGCCGTCGATATGGCGGACCTCAAATCCTTCACCCGCGATCTGATGGGGCAGATGGAAAGGGATCTCTGCACCAAGCTCGATTGGGCCGGTGTCGATCACTGGAACACCGACAATCCGCACGTCCACATCATCGTGCGTGGCCGCGCGGAAGACGGCCAGGATCTCGTCATCTCGCGCGACTACATCAAGGAAGGGATGCGTGCCCGCGCGGCCGATCTCGTCACCCAGGAGCTTGGTCTGCGCACCGATCTCGACATCCGCCGCAACCTGGAACGTCAGGTCGAGGCAGAACGATGGACACAGCTCGACCGCCAGCTTGTCCGCGACGGCCGCCAGACCGGCGCCATCGACATGGCGATCGATCCGAACGCCCAGCCCGACGAATATCACGCCTTGAAGGTCGGGCGTCTTCGCAAACTGGAAACGCTTGGCCTTGCCGATCAGGTCGGCCCTGGCCAGTGGATGATCGACGCAAAGGCCGAGGCGACTCTGCGTGAACTCGGCGAGCGCGGCGACATCATCAAACGCATGCACCGGGCTTTGACGGATCGCGGCATCGAACGCGGCTCGGCGGGCTATGTGCTCGCGGCCGAAAGCCTCGATGCGCCCGTGATCGGCCGATTGGTCGATCGCGGTCTTGATGACGAGCTGAAGGGCTCCGCCTACGCCGTGGTCGATGGCGTTGATGGCCGCACCCATCACATCAAGCTGTCGGACCTCGATGCCGCCGGCGACAGCGCGCCGGGCTCGATCGTCGAACTGCGCAAGTTCGACGACGCGCAAGGACAGCGCCGCGTCGTGATCGCCGTCCGCTCCGACCTCGACATCGACCGGCAGATCACGGCGACAGGCGCGACCTGGCTCGATCGGCAGAACATCGCGCGCGAACCTGCCGCCCTGTCCGAGGCCGGCTTCGGCGCCGAGGTACGGCAGGCGCTGGATCGACGCGCGGATCATCTGGTCGGACAGGGCTTCGGCGAGCGACACGGCCAGCGTGTCACCTTCAATCGCGGGCTGATCGACACGCTGCGCCGTCGCGAGCTGGAAGCGGCCGGCGAAAAACTCTCCGCCGAAACAGGCCAGCCGTTCAATCGCGCGGGAAGCGGCGAGTATGTTGCCGGCACCTACCGCCAGCGTTTGGCACTCGCCTCCGGCCGCTTTGCCATGCTGGACGACGGCCTCGGCTTCCAGCTCGTGCCCTGGTCGCCCTCCCTCGAAAAGCAGCTCGGCAAGCATGTCTCCGGCGTCGCCCGCGACGACGGCGGCATCGACTGGAGCTTCGGCCGCAAGCGGGGGCTCGGCCTCTAACCTCTCTCGAAAAGGACCGCCGTAATGTCGGCTACGAAAATCCTCTGGGGCCAGATCCTCACCGTCTTCGCCATCGTCCTCGTCACGACCTGGGCCGCGACGGAATGGGTAGCCTGGCGGCTCGCCTTCCAGCCCGAGCTGGGGGCGCCGTGGTTCACACTGCTCGGCTTTTCCTTCTACCTGCCACCCGCCTTCTTCTGGTGGTGGTATGGCTTTGACGCCTATGCGCCGTCGATCTTCATCGAGGGCGCCTTCATCGCCGCGTCCGGCGGCTTCCTCTCGATTGCCGTCGCCATCGGCATGTCGGTCTGGCGGGCGCGGGAAGCCAAGAAGGTCGAAACCTATGGTTCGGCGCGCTGGGCCGAGACGGAGGAAGTGAAAGGCGCGGGTCTTCTCGGTCCCGATGGCGTCGTGCTCGGGCGCTACGATCGCGGCTATCTGCGCCATGACGGGCCGGAGCATGTGCTGTGCTTCGCGCCGACACGATCCGGCAAGGGCGTCGGCCTTGTCGTGCCCTCGCTGTTGACCTGGCCGGGCAGTTCAATCGTCCACGACATCAAGGGCGAGAACTGGCAGCTCACCGCCGGCTTCCGCGCGAAACATGGCCGCGTGCTGCTGTTCGACCCGACCAATGCGAAATCGTCGGCCTACAATCCTCTGCTCGAGGTGCGCCGCGGTGAATGGGAAGTCCGTGACGTCCAGAACATCGCCGACATCCTGGTCGATCCCGAAGGGAGCCTCGAAAAGCGGAACCACTGGGAAAAGACCAGCCACGCCCTGTTGGTCGGCGCGATCCTCCATGTCCTCTACGCCGAGAAAGACAAGACGCTGGCCGGCGTTGCCGCCTTCCTCTCAGATCCGAAGCGGCCGATCGAATCCACGCTCGCCGCGATGATGAAGACCGCCCATCTCGGCGAGGCCGGGCCGCACCCGGTCATCGCCAGCGCAGCGCGCGAGCTGCTGAACAAGTCCGACAATGAACGCTCGGGCGTCCTCTCGACCGCCATGTCGTTCCTTGGTCTTTATCGTGACCCGGTGGTGGCGGAGGTAACGCGGCGCTGCGATTGGCGGATCACGGACATCGTGGGCGACAAACGGCCGACGACGCTCTACCTGGTCGTGCCGCCCTCCGACATCAATCGCACCAAGCCACTGATCCGTCTGATCCTCAATCAGGTCGGCCGCCGCCTGACCGAGGATCTGCAGGCGAAGGCGGGGCGCCACCGTCTCCTGCTCATGCTCGACGAGTTTCCGGCGCTGGGGCGGTTGGATTTCTTCGAGAGCGCGCTGGCCTTCATGGCGGGCTATGGCCTCAAGAGCTTCCTGATCGCGCAATCGCTGAACCAGATCGAAAAGGCTTACGGCGCCAACAATTCGATCCTCGACAACTGCCATGTACGTGTCAGCTTCGCCACGAACGACGAGCGCACCGCAAAGCGGGTCTCGGACGCACTCGGCACCGCGACCGAGATGAAGGCCATGAAGAACTATGCCGGTCACCGCCTGTCGCCCTGGCTCGGCCATCTGATGGTGTCGCGTTCGGAAACAGCCCGGCCGCTGCTGACGCCCGGCGAGGTCATGCAGCTTGCCTCCACCGACGAGATCGTCATGGTCGCGGGCACGCCCCCGATCCGGGCGAAGAAAGCGCGCTATTACGAGGATGCGCGGTTCAAGGAGCGCATCCTGCCACCGCCCGCGCTCGCAGCGCCGAAGCAGACGCGGCCCGATGACTGGACCACGCTGCCATTGCCGCCGCGTCCGCAGATCGCAGTCGTCAGCCAGACCGCACAAACCGGCGATGACGATCCGACCGAATCCGAACGCCGCCAGCAGCCCGAACTCAACCGAGTGAAGCCGGTCGAGAATAAGGTGCCGATCGACAATCCATTTGAGATCGATGCTGACCGCGACGACGCCGAGGACGATGTCGTGCGCAACAGCCGGATCAACCAGCTCATGCAGGGCGTGGCGCGGCAGGTATCGCTCGACCCCGGCGACGGCATGGACCTGTGAGGCGCCAATGACGAAACCACCTCGCAAACAGCGCCTTTCCGTCTATCTCGATCCCGCTGTCATGAACCGCCTGGCGGAGCACGCCGCCCGGCGCGATCATTCCCGTTCCTTGATCGCGGAAGCGGCGATCGAATCCTTCCTCTCGCCGGATGCGGCCGAGCGTCAGGAGGCAGTCATCACCAAACGGCTCGACCAGTTGGATCGCCGCATGACGCGGCTGGAACGCGATGTCGGCATCGCGGTTGAAAGTCTTGCGGTGTTTATCAAATTCTGGGTCGCGACCACGCCAGCCTTGCCGGAACCGGCCGCGCGGGCGGCCCGTGCCAAGGCCGGCGAACGCTATGAACAATTTGTCACCGCGCTCGGCCGGCGGCTCGCCAAAGGGCCGAAGCTCCGGCAGGAGATCTCGGAAGACGTGAGCATGCAATCGACGCAAGCCGATGTCAGTATGGCGGATCGAGCACAGCGCCCGGAAGCGGGTCCACATGACCCCAAAATCGAGTGACCGCACGCGCGTAACGCCGCAAATCGTCCAGCCGAATCCGAAGTTCATCGCTCACCGGCACTGGGCCGGGCGCCAGATCATAATAGTCGAGAGACGGGTTGTCCCAAAGCCTTGGTGCGCGAGCTTTCAACTCGTCACATGACCGGCCATCTCCGTGACGGACCACATTCGCCACCAGATGTAGTTCATTGAGGTCATCGGCCATTCCGGTCGCCACAAGATCGAGAGAGGCGATCCCCGCACAGCCCTTGAGTAGCTCCTCCCAGCCTTTTGCCTTCACACCATGCCCACTCGCCCAACGGTTAAGTTGGCGCTCAAACATACCGTCGAATGTAAGGGCGAATGCCTTTGCGGCTTCGTTGGCGGTGTGGTTATCGACCTGAGCAGCGCAGCGATCCAGGAACTGATCGATGGTTTTCGCCTCAGCCACGATGAGCGTGCCGCGCATTGGGAGCTGATCGAGCGCTGCCAGGATCACGCGCTGATAAAAGCGATCAGCGTTCGCCTGAAAAACGTGTCCGTCGTCAGATGATTTG
>NZ_DDOP01000057.1:861-29059 GCF_002341725.1 Bradyrhizobium sp. UBA2491 | reverse complement strand
CTCGACCGCCTTGGCGGCGGTCACGTTGTCGATGCGGAGCAGTCTGCCGAGCGCGCTCTGGCGCGCGATCGAGTCGGCCGGAAAATTGGTGTCGCACACCACGAGGCGATCACCATGCCCCATCGCCCGCAGGGCATAGAGCACGTCGGCATTGAGCAGTGGATTGATGCCCTTGAGCATGTTGCGTCCCCTCCTTTGTCTTCCAAATCGCCGAACTCTTGTGGTTCGGGCCCCAATCGATATCACCGCAAGGTGACGTCACTAGTCACCATACGGAATCCAGATGTTTTTTACTTGCACCGCATGGCGGAGCAGGATCGGTCCTTCGCTCGCAGCCCTGTCATACCAGTCGAGCGCGAGGCCGTGATCGACCAGCGTGCGCTTGAGATTGCCGATCGACAGCCGTTCCGCCGCAGCCGACGCGGCCTGCGATCCGAACACCCAGAGCGCGTCGACATCGTCATGCTCGGCAAGCACCTTGACCAGCTCGGCGCGGTCGCCGGTGACGATGTTGAGCACGCCACCCGGCACATCAGACGTCTCCAGCACCTGGTAGAAGTCGGTCGCGGCGAGCGGATGCCGCTCGCTCGGCACCGCGACGACCCGGTTGCCCATCGCGATCAATGGCGCGACCAGGCTGATGAAGGCGAGCAGCGGCGCCTCGTCAGGACAGGCGACACCGACCACGCCGATCGGTTCGTGCATCGCGAGCGCCACGCCGCGCAGCGGCGGCGCGTGGATGGATCCTTCGAACTTGTCGGCCCAGGCGCCATAGCTGAACAGCCGCTCGATGCTCGCATCGACCTCGATGCGTGCCTTGGCGGCCGATGCGCCGGTCATGTCGGCGAGACGCCGGGCGAACTCGTCGCCGCGTGCAGACAGATTCTCGGCAAGATAATAGAGGATCTGGGCACGGTTATGCGCCGTCGCCCGCGCCCACGACTCGGCAGCGCGCGCCGCCGCCACCGCATTGCGGATGTCCTTGCGATTGCCCTCGCCGGCCTCGCCGAGCCGCCGGCCCTTCGGCGAGAGCACCGCGCGCGAATAATTGCCGTCCGGACGCACCTGCTTGCCGCCGACGAACAGCTTTGCGGTTCGATCGATCGGCGGCACGTCGAACCCGGCGCTGGCGCTGGAGGCAGTCGGCAGAGCCGGCGCCTTGGCCCGCACCTTGCGTCCGCTCCAGGCCTTCGGCTTCAGATACTCATACATCCCCTCGCGACCGCCCTCGCGGCCAAAGCCGGACTCGCGATAGCCGCCGAAGCCGACGCTGGCGTCGAACAGATTGGTGGCGTTGACCCAGACCACGCCGGCCATGAGTTTCGGCGCGATGTCGAGCGCGAGCCCGATCGTCTCGCTCCACACGCTGGCCGCAAGGCCGTAGCGCGTGTTGTTGGCGAGCATCACGGCCTCGTCCGGCGTGCGGAACGTCATCGCCACCAGCACCGGGCCGAAGATCTCCTCGGTTGCGACCGTGGCGGACGGATGCACATTCCAAAGTAACGTCGGCGGATAGAAGCATCCTTCCGCAGGGATCGGGCCGGACGCCTGGTATTTCTCGGCGCCCTCCTTCACCCCTGTCTCGACCAGCGACTTGATCCGCTCGAGTTGCACCGGGGCGACCACCGCGCCCATGTCGATCGCCTTGTCGAGCGGCATGCCGACGCGCAGCGTCTCCATGCGGCGGATCAGGCGCCTGCGGAAGGTCTCGGCAATGCCCTCCTGCAAGAGCAGCCGCGAGCCGGCACAGCAGACCTGGCCCTGGTTGAACCAGATCGCATCGACCACGCCTTCCACCGCGCCGTCGATATCGGCATCGTCGAACACGATGAACGGCGACTTGCCGCCGAGCTCGAGCGTCAGCGATTTGCCGGTGCCCGCGGTGGACTGACGGATCAGTCGTCCGACCTCGGTCGAGCCGGTGAAGGCGATCTTGTCGACGGGGCTTTCGACCAGCAGCGCGCCGGTCGCACCATCGCCGGTCACGACGTTCAGCACACCCGGCGGCAGGCCGGCTTCGGCAGAGAGTTCGGCGAACAACAATGCGGTAAGCGAGGTGAATTCCGCCGGCTTCAGCACCACCGTGTTGCCCGCGGCCAACGCCGGCGCGATCTTCCAGGCCAGCATCAGCAGCGGGAAATTCCACGGGATGATCTGCCCGATCACCCCAATCGGCACCTGGTCGGCGAATTCCCGCTCCTGCAACTGCGCCCAGCCGGCGTGATAGTAGAAATGGCGCGCGGCGAGCGGCACGTCGAGATCGCGGGTCTCGCGGATCGGCTTGCCGTTGTCGATCGCCTCCAGCACGGCGAACAGCCGGGCGTGACGCTGGAGCATGCGCGCCAGCGCATAGAGATGACGCGCGCGGCCGTGACCGCCGAGCTTGGCCCATGCAGCCTGCGCGGTGCGCGCGGCATTGACGGCGGCCTCGACATCGGCAGCAGCACCCTGCGCGATCCGCGCCAGCATCTTGCCGGTCGCGGGGTCGCTCGTCGTGAGATACTTGCCCGCATGCGGCGCGACAAACTTGCCGGCGATGAAATGGCCGAACGTGGCGCCGTGCCGCGCCAGCCAGGCGCGCGCCTCGCCATCCGCCTCGGGCGCGGGGCCATAGTCCATGGTCTCGAAATAATTTGCGACGCTCATCTCATCCCACGGGGTGGCGGTTGAAGGCCGAGTAGTGGCCGGTCACGTGATGCTCGAGCTGCCGCTCGATATCGGCAAGCAGGCTGGAGGCGCCGATCCGGAACAGGTCGGGCTCGAGCCAGTCGCGTCCCAATTCCTCTTTCATCAGGAACTGGTAATTGAGCACGTCCTTGGCCGTCGAGATTCCACCAGCCGGCTTGAAGCCGATCTTGTAGCCGGTGCGCTCCTGATAGACGCGGATCATCCGCAGCATCGCCAGCGTCACCGGCAGCGTCGCGTTCACGCCTTCCTTGCCGGTCGAGGTCTTGATGAAGTCGGCGCCGGCCATCATGCAGACCATCGATGCCTTGGCGACATTGCGCAGCGTCTTGAGGTCACCGGTGGCCAGGATCGTCTTCAGATGCGCGTTGTCGCAAACGGCGCGGAAATCCCGGACTTCGGCGTAAAGCGCCCGCCAATCGCCAGTCAGCACGTGCTCGCGCGTGATGACGATGTCGATCTCCTGCGCGCCGTCGCGCACCGACGCCTCGATCTCCTTCAGCTTCAGTTCATGAGGGACGAGTCCCGCCGGGAATCCGGTCGAGACCGCAGCAACCGGAATGCCAGATCCATCGAGCGCTTCGACAGCCGCGCCGACGAACCGATGGTAGACGCAGACCGCACCGGTATGCAGTTCACGTCCGGCAAAGCCGAGCTTCTCGACAATATCGGCGCGCAGCGGCGCCTTGGCCTTGGCACAGAGGCGCCTCACCCGTTCGGCCGTATCGTCGCCGTTGAGCGTCGTCAGGTCGATGCAGGTGATCGCCTTGAGCAGCCACGCCGCCTGCGCGTCCTTCTTGACCGTGCGCCGGCCCGGCAGGCTCGCGACCCGCCGTTCGGCGGCCGACAGATTGATCCTGATGTCGTCGACCCAATCCATCTCGAGCGCGCGGCCGCTGTTGCGCGGGAGCTGATGCTCTCCGCCAGGGGCGTGCGACTGCGCGGCGAATGCGGACGGATTCTGCATGAAGACGCTCTGCGTCATGGCGGCGCCTCGGCTCCTAGCGACTTGGGGTCCTCTTGGGGTCCTAGCGAATCGACGAGATCGCCAGATAGACTGAATGTGCTGATCGCAACATGTGATCCTCCCCTGAACTCGCTGCTGGGTTCACCGGTTGCCGCGGAACGATACCGTCCCGGCACCGGACCAACCCGGTCGATCTGATGTTATTATTGTAACAAAACGACGTTGATAAACTCACAACATTGTAAGATCATTGTCAATCGGATAAGCAAGCTCGGCGACAAAATGGCTGACATCTCGAACACACGACCAAACGAAACACGCGTCCAGCGCCTGCAAAGGCTGCGCCGGGCCGTCGAATCGAGCGGTACGCTGCACCTGAAGGACGCCGCCGAGCTCCTCAAGGTGTCCGAAATGACGGTGCGCCGCGACCTTGCCGGCCCGGAGGCGACCCTCGCTTTGCTCGGCGGCTACGTCGTCAATGCGGCGTCGCCGACCGGCATCAAGTACACGTTCGAGCAGGAGATCGACCAGCACACCCAGGACAAGCGTCTCGCCTGTCGCGCTGCGGCCGCCTCGATCAAGGCAGGCGACACGATCTTCATCGACTGCGGCACCACGATGCAGTCGCTGGCGGATTGCCTGCCCGAGGACCTGCCGCTCTCGGTGATCTGCTATTCGATGAACGTCGCGTCGATCGTGACGCACCGGCCCGGCACGCAGGTGATGCTGATGGGCGGGCTCTATCATCCCTCGTCGCAATCCTTTGCGTCGGACGACGGGCTGTCCTACCTGCGCCGGCTTGGGATCAACAAGGCGTTCATTTCCGCCGGCGGCGTGCACTGGACCCGCGGCGCGAGCTGCTCGAATTTTCACGAGGTCGCCGTCAAGCAAGCCGTGATCGAGACCGCGATGGAGAGCATCCTGGTGATCGACGCGAGCAAGCTCGGCAGTCTCAAGTCGGCATTCTTCTCCGATATCGGCGCGTTCTCGCGGATCATCGTCGGCGGCGCGGCGTCGTCGGACATGCGCAAGCACTTCCGCAGCCTTCCGGTCGAGTACGTAACCAGCGCCATCTGACCCGGGCGGGGGCTGGCTCGCCCGGGTCAGCTTCGTCCACGATGCACGCCGTTGCGACACCGCGCATCGCGGGCCAAAGATCAGTTGCAGGCAGGCTTCGCCTTGTTGCAGGCGTCGGTCAGTTCGGACGGCGGCTCCTTCTTGAACACCGTCTTGTAGGATTCCAGCACGTTCGACTGCGTCACCGGCAGCGACTGCACGCCGACCCAGGCCGGCGTTTCCTTGCCAAGCAGTGCGTTCATCATGGCCATCGCCTCCGCGACGCCCTGGTCATAGGGACGCTGCGACCCGGTCGCCTTCAAGGGGCCACCCTTGGCGATCTCGATCGCCGATTGCAGGCCGAGATCGACGGTCGTGACCGGAATGTCGATGCCCTGCGCGCGCATCGAGCTCAGCGTATCCAGCGCCGGCTGGTCCCAGACCGCGAACACGCCCTTGACGTCGGGATTGCCGGTGAGGAAGTCGCCCGCGATCTGCGACACCTTCGGTGGATCGGTGAAGTCGACTTGCTTCATCTTGATGTCGGGCCGGTTCTTCTGCATCCACTCGCGAACGCCCTTGGTGCGCTCGTTGGTGCTGAAATAGTCGACGCCGAAATTGACGAGACCGATGGTTGCGCCCTGCGCCATGCAGGACGCCAGGATCTGCGCCGCAATCTGGCCGTTGCCGAGATTGTCCGCCGAAATCATCGAGGCATACTCCTCGGGATGCTTCAGGCCGGTCGGAATGCTGTCCATCAGCACCAGCTTGATGCCGGCCTTGGCGACCTTCTTGTAGGTCGGCGCGGTCGCGGTGAAATCGACCGGGATCGAGATGATGCCATCCGGATGCTGCTGGATGGTGTTCTCGATGTCGGCGATCTGCTTGTCCACCTGATATTCAGCGGAGGCTACGCCCGTCACGGTCACGCCGTACTTCTTCAGCGTGTCGGTGATGCCCTGGATCTGCAGTTGCGCCCAGTCGAGGTTGACGGTCTGCATGGAGATGCCGACCTTGAAATGCTTCTCCCTGACCTTGGCGGCTTCGGCGTCCGACAGCGCCAGCACCTCGGGCGACGCGGCCTTCTCGCCATGCGGCCCCTGGCCGACGATCGATTTCGGCCCGAGCGTCGCGAGGTCGACGCCCTTGACGCAGGTTGCCGGCACTTCGGCTCGGGCCGAGGGCGCGATCGAGATGGCCGCCGCCGCGATCAGCACGGTCAATGGCAGGGTTTGTCGCAAGATTGGCTTCATTGTTTCCTCCCGTGTTTGGTCGCCGATTGACCGGAGGCCGGCGACCTTGCCCCTACACTTTCCAGATCGTGCTCTAGCGTTTCGTGAAGGCGACCGCGGCCACGATGATCGCCCCCTTGATGACGAGTTGCATCGGCGAGCTGACACCAAGCAGCACGAGGCCATTGTTGAGCGTGCCGATGATGAGGCTGCCGAACAGCGTTCCCAGGATGTAACCGCGGCCACCGAACAGGCTGCAACCACCGAGGATCACGGCAGCGATGACGTCGAGCTCCATCCCCTGTACGACGTCGGGCCGTGCGGCATGGGAGCGCGCCGACAGCACCAATGCTGCGAGCCCGGCCAGCGCGCCGGTCAGCACGAAGGCCGCGGTCGTCACCCATTTGGTGTTGATGCCGGAATAGAGCGCTGCGGTCGGATTGCCGCCGACCGCATAGATGCGGCGACCGAACACATTGTAGTGCAGCAGCAGGACGCCGACGACCATCGCCGCCAGCGTCCAGGCGATCGGAACCGGAATGCCCAGGAAGGTGCCTTCGCCGAAGATCGCGAAATAGGTCTCGTTGGTGATGATGACGGGCTTGGTGTTGGTCACCATCATCGCCAGTCCGCGCGCCATGCTCAACGACCCAAGCGTCACCAGGAAGGACGGGATCGAGAGCTGCGTGGTCAGGATGCCATTCAGCAGCCCGACCAGCGCGCCGGTGCCGAGCCCGGCGACGGCGCCAACGATCCAGCTATTGTAGATCTGGCTCATCGCCAGCGCGGCCGCCATTCCCGATAGCGCCAATGTCGATGCGACCGAGAGATCGATCTGACGCGCGATGATGACGAACGTCATGCCGACCGCGATGATCGACACCAGCGTGGTCTGGCGTCCGATATTCAGGAAATTGTCGACCGAGAGGAACCAGGGCGACGACAGGCTGAACACGACCAGCAGCACCACGAAGGCGATGTACAGCATGTAAGGCCGCTCGCCGCGCAGCAGGTTCTGCAAGAGCTTGCGGCGTCGATCGGATCGGGTCGGCGAAGCGACGATATTCGGCGCGGTCAGTTCGGTCATGCGGGCAGCTCTTGCAATTGGCCTTGTCCGGAAGCCTGATAGATCTGAAGGAGATGATGAAGCTCCTCGGCATCGTCGATTTCCCCGCGCACCAGCGTCTGGGCGACGCATCCGTCGACGACCACCGAGATACGGTCGCAGAGCTCGATCAGCTCGACGAGATCCGACGAGACGATGAGGACGCCGGTGCCGTCGCGGGCGGCATTGCGGATCACACCATAGATTTCCTCGCGGGCGCCGACGTCGACGCCGACGGTCGGTTCGTCCAGCAGCAGCACGCGCGGCCGCGGCTCATTCCATTTTCCGAACACGACCTTCTGCTGGTTGCCGCCGGACAATGTCCTGACCAGGCTGGATGTGCCCTGCGCCTTCACCGACAGCCTGGCGACCGCAGCCTCGGCACGCCGGGCGGCAGCGCGGCGCTGCATGAAGCCCCAGCGCGAGAAATGCGGAATCCGCGGCAGGGTGATGTTGCGCTCGATCGAATGGTCCAGCACCAGGCCCTGCACGTGTCGGTCTTCCGGCACCAGCGCGACGCCGTGCTCGATCGCGTCGGCCGGGCTCTTCGGCAGCCAAGGCCGACCCTCGATCTCGCATCTGCCGCTCTGCATCGGCCGAAGCCCGAATATCGTCTCCAGAATTTCCGTGCGCCCGCTCCCGATCAAGCCGGCGAGACCATGGATCTCACCCTGCATCACCGACAGTTCGACAGCGGACAGCCGGTCGTTGGACACGCCTGACAGCGACAGCGCGGGCGCTGGATTGAGCGGACGCGTTGCCGCGCGCTCGGTACGCGACGCGGCCGGCATCAATCGATCGGTGCCGATGATGGCGTTCACCAGCCGTTTCATGTCGGTATCGGCGGTGACGAACGTCCCGGCGTTGGCACCATCGCGGAGCACGGTGACGCGCTGCGAGACTTCGAAGACCTCGTTGAGCCGATGGGTCACATAGATCACGCCGACGCCGCGGCGCGTCGCCTTCCCGATCGCATCGAACAGAATGCGGACTTCATCCGAGGTCAGCGAGGATGTCGGCTCATCGAGGATCAACAGCCGTACCTCGCCCATCAACGCCTTGGCGATCTCCGTCATCTGGCGGTAGGCGAAGGGCAGCGAACCGACCGCCGCACGCGTATCGAGGGGAATACCGAGCTCGCCCAGGAACGCTTCGGCCTTGGCGACCAGTTCGCGCTTCCGGACAAAGCCGAACCGCGCGCGCGGCTCGCGGCCGAGCAGCAGATTGTCAGCGACGCTGAGCGACTCGACGAGACTGAGATCCTGATAGACGACGGCGATCCCGGCCTCGCGCGATCTTGCCGGGCTGTCGAACGCCACCGGTCGGCCGGCGATCTCGATGCTGCCGCTGTCGGCCGCATGAACACCGCTGAGGATCTTGATCAGCGTGGATTTTCCGGCCCCGTTCTCGCCCAGCAGCGCGTGCACCTCGCCGGGACGGACCTCGAGATTGACGTCGCGCAGCGCCCGCACGCCGCCAAAGCGCTTGTTGACGCCGCCGACCATCAACAGCGACGTCGACGGCCGAGGCCCTGCCGCGATCGAACCGGACAATTCCACTCCCTCCCGTCAGCCGCGCGACCCGCTGATGCGATGATGACATCGTGTTATTTTTACAACTTATTGTGTTATAATTCTATCACCTTGGAGACCCTGTCAATGGGAGATCGCGCTGCCGGGCGCTCGAATTGGGGCAAGGTCGCTATTCAGCGGCGCGGAAAGAGCCGGTCCTGCTCAGGACATGAGTGATCCAATCCGCACGGGGATCGCCACTGCCGCTGCTGCAATTGCGCAGCGCAGGGTCGGGTCGGCGAGCCGCCCCGACCGCACCACATCTGAGATCTCAAAGCCCCGGCCATCCCAAACCACCGGGACACTGCGCGGCGGACAAGTCCACCCGCAGCGCGCAGCGGTGCAAGGGCGCAGCGGCGGCTTCCGAGGCATGGAAAATGGGCGTCGCATCAGGCCGGACATCGCAGGCTTCGGCGAGACACGCGACGGTGCCGCAGCGCCTGATGACTTCGCGAAGGTTCACCGCGGTGAACGGTGCAGTCATCGCGAATGTCCGCACAATTCAGGCACGGAATGGTCCGACGCGCGCATCGCGCTCATCGGCGATCGACGGCTCGATGGCAGGTTGCAAGCCATCGCGATCAGAAGATCCCCCGGCCTCCCGCGCGGCCGCTTTTCCGCTTTCCGCAAACAATAGTCTCCCTCGCCTGCCCCGAACCGCGTATACAGGAGATCATCGAATCTATTTGAATGCCCATTTGATTTACCACTGTTGCGGCTGTCGGCATTTTGCATTCCACGGACCGCCTTGCACATCGATTGCAACGGCTGGCGAGGGCGACTAGGAAGCTTTTATGAGCAACGATTCTGACCAGGCATGGCAAGGCCATTCGCCGTCAACTCCCTTGGCCACGCCCCGCCGCCGTTGGCCATGGGTCCTGCTGTTGTTGATCGTCCTTGGCCTCGCAGGCGCGGGCGCCGTCTACGCCTGGCCCGAAATTGCGATGGTGGTCCCCTCTCTCGGCCGGGAGGCGGCAGGCAAGGACACGGCCGCGGGCGACAAGGAAGCGCTGCCGGACCTGCTCGCGAGCCACCAGAAGGTTGAAGCAGATCTCGCCACACTCGGCCGGGCGGTCGCGGACCAGCAGGAGCAGTTGAAGACGATCGTCGACCAACTGGCGGCCCTGACCTCGAAAGTCGACGCACTGCAACGTTCCGCTCCAGCCATGGCGCCGGCGGCACCGGTCGCCGCCGAGCCGCAGCGCCCCCCTGTCGCGCAGGCCGCCCCGAAGCCGAGGAAACCGCCGGCCGCTCGCGCCCCGAAGCCGGCAGGCCCGATTTCGACCGGCGGCGCTCCGCTCAACTAGCGCCTTTCCCGTTCCGATGGAATCGGAGGGCTACGACACAGGACATCGAAGCAGGCTCCAAGAGCCAACCCGAATTACCGGGATTTGTTCTTAAAGGCTGCGATACGTTCCTGCATATCGGGGCCACGGCCCCGGCTCTCCAGAATTTCCCATTGCAGGCCCGCGTCGAGCGGCAGGCCGTCCGTTGCATCAAGCAGGCTCTTGTTCGCGGCGTGGGAAAACGCCGAGTTCTGCGCGATGCGCTCCGCGAGCGATTGGATCTCCGCGTCGAAACGATCGATCGGGACAATAAATTCAGCCAACCCGATGCGCACAGCCTCGGACGCGTCGATCATGTCAGCGGTGAACATCAGTCGTTTGGCGGTTGCGACGCCTACGCGCCGCGGTAGGCGCTGGCTCATGCCCCAGACCGGCGTCAGGGCCCACTTCGCGTGGGTATCGCCAAAGCGGGCGTTGTCGGCGGCGACAATGAAATCGCAAGCCAAAGCCACTTCTAGCGCCCCGGTGTAGCAATGACCATGCACGGCGGCGACCACCGGCTTCGGCAACCTCTCCAGTAACCGCAGCGTCTCGCTATGCCATCCCTTTGAAGGAGGCTTCTCGCCGGCGCCGATATCCGCGAGGTCGTGTCCGGCCGAGAAGCATTTCCCGGCGCCTCGCAACACCACGCAGCGAATGCGTTCATCATCACCGAGAGCGGCGACGTGCTCTCGCAGCTCCCTGAAAAGGTCGACCGTCAGCGCGTTCAGCTTGTCAGGCCGATTCAGCGTGAGCTGTGCCCAGCCATCATGGTCATCGCGCATGACAAGCGCATCAGCATTCGAGGCGCCAGGCTTCATTCGAGGTTCTCCGGTGCGAATTCAAAAGCTCTGTCAGCAGCGATTGAACGGTAGCTTTCCACCATCCTAGAGCTGACCACTAACATCCTGACCGAACCGCCCCGGTGGTTCAATAGATTCAGTCCGGAAGCCGTGCTCGATCGTGACCATCATGCATCGGCCACAGCCGGAGTGAGAGACACTCCGGCTCGACCGACAGCACGGCCTTCGGACGTCAAGCCGCTTTCGCAGCCTTGTCCGCCGGCGCCGTTTCCATGGCGCGCATGTAGAGATCGAGCAGCGATTCGCGCTCGTCGCGTTCGTCCTGATCCTGCTTTCGCAGCTTGACGATCTCCTTGAGGATCTTGACGTCGAAGCCTTCGCCCTTGGCTTCCGAGAACACTTCCTTCTTCTGCTCGTTCAGTTCCAGTAGTTCCGCGTCCAGATTTTCGATTCGCTCGATGAAGGAACGAATTTTTCCGCCGGGAATGGTGATGTCAGACATGGTGCCTCTTTGCTGAATGAGGTCGTGAAATTGAAAGCAAAGTGATAACCAATGTCTTAAGCTGCGGGTCTGCTGTCGCAATCAGCCCGCGCGGAGACGCACCGTTCTCTTGGCATCGTCGATGCGATCAGCCACCGATCGACAAGACTTTGCGACCTGTCAGGAAGCGCCGGACGTACCAACGCGACTGTCACGAATCCAGCGGTTGGACGGCAATTGTCACAGTTTACGGCGGCATTTGTTCGCCGCCTAATCGATCAATCGCTGCACGATCGACGACCGTGGCAAAGCCCGCGGCCGGTTTCGGCTACGCAGCCAGCACACGCCCATCCAGAAACCGGGGCCACGCCGATGGGAAAGTCGCGCAGGAAACGACAGTTGAAATCCGTGAAGGCGGAGCTTCGGAGATTCGAGCGATTCGCGAAAGCGGGACACGAGGCCGGCCTCCTCGTCAGCTGGGATTGCTATGTCCGCTACTTCAAGAATCCATCTCTCAGGTGTGGTCCGGTTCGGCGGCGGCGAACTGCGATCCGGCCAGACGCCGCGGTTTGACCACACGCGAGAGCGGCAGACGGATCGTGAAACAGGATCCCTCGTCCTCCTTGCTCTCGACGCCGACGCTCCCGCCATGCAGCTCGGCAACGATCTTGACCAGATAGAGGCCGACGCCGGTGCCGACGATTCCGGACACATTGCTGCCGCGCGTGTAACGGTCGAACACGCTCGCAATGTCTTTCCTGGGAATGCCCATGCCATGGTCGCGGACGGCGATCGCGACTTGGTCGCCTTCGATCGCAGCGGCGACTTCGATCAGGCTGCCGTCGGGAGAATACTTCAGGGCATTGGAGATCAGGTTCCCGAACATCTGGAACAGCAGTTTGGCATCGCCGAGCACTGGCAGCGACGTGGCGCCAAGCGCCTGATGGATGTTTGCCTGCGCAGCGACATCGCGATGGAGCTGGCAGACCTCATCGAGGATCACGCGAAGGTCGATCTCGACAGGGTGGAAGTAAAGCTGGGTATCGCCATCGACGAGGCGCGAGGAGTTGAGCAGCTTGTCGATCACCGTGGTCATCCGCAGCACCGCCTTGCGGATCTTGCCGGCGCGCTCGGCGATCTCCGCGCCCGTCGTCACCTGACTGGTCTTGGCCAGACGCTGCGCCTGCGCGTCGATCACGGTCAGCGGCGTGCGGAATTCGTGCGAGGCCATCGACACGAAATCCTGCTGTAGCTGGTTCAGCCGCTGCTCCTGTGCCAGCCGTTCCTCCAGCATGGTTGCCTGCTGCGACAGCGAACGCTGGCTCAGCATCAGCTCGATCGCATTGGTGCGAAACACGACGAGCGCGCGGGCCATTTCGCCGATCTCGTCGATCCGATCCGCCCCGCGAATTTCGATGTCGGTGTCGTTGCCCGCGAGCTGGCGCATGCCGCCGGCAAGTTCCAGCAGCGGCTTCGAGACGTAGCGCTTCACGTAGAACAGCGCCGCCATGATCAGGACCGCTGCAATACCCATCGCGACGAGGATCAGCGCGCGCGAATTCCTGTATGCGGCGTCGGCCTCGTCGCTGGCGGCGGCCGCGCTTGCGACGTTGAGACGGGTGACGCGGTCCAGCGCATCACTGCTCGCGTCGAAGGTGGATTGCGAGGTCGTCCGGTAAAGGTTGACGGCTTCCGACACCTGTCCGGTCTCGTAGAGCTCGAGGACCTCGTCCACGATGCCGCGATAGGCCGTCCAGCCTTCCTTGAATTTGGCGTAGAGCTCGGCCGCAGCCGGCAACTTGCGGAGACTTTCGTAGTCCTTCTCGGCCTGCTCGACGGCCCGCCCGAGGCTCTCGATCTCCTTCTTGCTCGACCCCGCCTCGTGGCTCGCGGACAACAGATAACGCCCCTCCGCGGCGCGGAAGTCCGACGTGAAGTTGTTGAGGTCCCCGATCGCGCGCGTGCTGGGCAGCCAGACGTCCCGGACGTCCGCCGCCGCCCGGTTGAACTCGCCCAGGCGTTCGATGCTGAACAGGCCCAACGCCGTGATCAGCAGGAAAAAGAACAGAAATACCAGGGAAAGGAGGTAGTTGAGCGAACGCCTGCGCATCATGTGACCCTGGGTGCGATCACCGTCTCTGCGGCCAATCCATCCGAACTTGTGGGAATTTCATCACAGGCTTTCGCGCATGGCCGCTACTGTGATTTATCACATTTGCCTCGTTCCGGGATACATTTTAAGGCTGCGGCGAGCCTGTTCGAGCTGTTCCGGGCCAGAGGCGAAGTATGGCGGACATCAAGAAGAAGATTCTGTGCATCGAGGACGATCGCGAGACCGCAGCCCTGATCGCCGAGGAGCTGCTCGAGCGCGGTTTCGAGGTCACCCTGGCCTATGACGGCGGCGAAGGCTTTGCCGCCATCTTCAAGACGATGCCCGACCTGGTGCTGAGCGACATCAACATGCGGGTGATGTCGGGCTTCGAAGTGCTCGAGCACTTGACCAAGATCGCGCCCCGCTTCAACAACATGCCCTTCGTCTTCCTCACTGCCCTGACCGATCGCCGCAACGAGTTGAAGGGACGCGAGCTCGGCGCCGACGACTATGTCACCAAGCCGATCGATTTCGATATCCTGGCGTCGATCATCAACGCACGGCTATCGCATGTCGCGCGAACCGATGTCTGGGCCAAGGAGGCGCAGTTGAACGACCGCGAGATCGAGACCCTGACCTGGGTGGCGCGCGGCAAGACCTCGGCCGAAATCGCCAAGATCGTCGGACTGAGCAAGCGGACAGTCGATTTTCACGTCGACAACGCGCGGATCAAGCTCGGGGTCGCGACCCGGACGCAGGCCGCGATCAAGGCAGTCACGGGGCGGCTGATCGAGCCTTGAGCTGCCGCTCCCGATCCAGTGATCGCGGCATTCACGGCGGTTGCTTCCCCCTCGTCCCGCTCGCCTGTCCGCCTGTCCGTCGGACTGACACGAGCCGCTCGACATATTCGGTGGCGGTGGCCGGAAGCCAATCGCCGCCGATCTTGCGCAGTTCGTCCGAGGAGGCAGCTGGGGCCGTGATGTCGTCCAGTAACTGTGCGTAGGCATAGAGCGCCCGCACCTCGACATGCCGGGTGCTCTCGGCAAGCTTCCGGAGAATCCTGGCGGCAGTCAGATTGCCTTTCCGCAACGACGCATCGGCGGCGCATTCCAGTTCGAGGCGGAGGATTTCACGGATCTTCTCCTGATGCCCCCGCTCCATCGCCGGCGACGTCGTTCCGGATTGTTGGTTAGGCACGACCGACCTCCTCCGCGACGAAGCTTCGCTCATTGCCGATCACCCGATCGATACATTGGTTCATTGCCGGATCTTCAGGGATGCCTGGGCGAGAAGCTGCTCCCGCTGAGGGCGCCGGTGGCGCCCTTCGGCAAGCTGCCCACCGCCGCAGTCCTTGCGGCAGGTCGCATCAGGTCCGTTCCGCTGATGCCCGGCGTGCCGACGCCAGCCGATGCGGAAGGGCTTGGCGCGCGGGTGGCTGACGGCACCTTCGCGGACGGGAGGCCGGCTCCCTGCTTGATCGCTGCCGCGGCGCCAGCCGGGGACACTACGGCCACCGCGTTCGCAGCCGGGACCTGCGGCTTGCCGACCGGCCGCGGCTTCGCGGCAACCGCAGCGGGAGCAGCGACCGGCAACCTGACGGGGCTGATTGGCGTCGCGCCTTTTGCGCTCTTGCCCTTTGGGGCAAACGCCGTGTCGACGTCAACGCTGCCGCCTTTCGCGCTCCCTTTGTCGGGTTTCGCCGCATCGCCTGTCGACGCGGTGCCTGCGCCGCCGCTCGGCGACGCCGAACCGCCGCCTGCGGAGGTCCCACCGCCGCCCTGACCGGAGCCCGAGGCCGCCGTCGTCGCTCCGCCGGCATCCTGCGCGATAGCCGGCTCAGTCATTGTCAGGGCCAGTATGATCAACAGGGATGAACTCGCTCTCATGACGATCTCCTCAAGCCACACGACAGCGCCACCCGATCACTCGGCCGGCGCCAGGTTCTGCGCGCCGCCCGCGCCCTCCGCCTCGCCCTCGCGGCCGAGGAACATCATCCGAAGCGCCGGCACGACCACGAGCAGCATGATCGGCCCGATCAGCATGCCGCCGACCACGACGGTTGCCAGCGGGCGCTGCACCTGGCTGCCAATTCCCGACGAGATCGCCGCGGGCAGCAGGCCGATGCAGGCCGACATCGCAGTCATCAGCATCGGCCGCATGCGCTGGGTCGCCGCATGGAACATCGCCTCGACCCGCGGCATGCCGCCGGCCAGAACCTGGTTGTAGTAGGTGATCATCAGGATCCCATCCATCACCGACACGCCGAACAGCGAGACGAAGCCGATCGCGGCCGAGATGCTGAAGTCGAGGCCGGACACGTAAAGCGCGACGATGCCGCCGGCGATGGCAAAGGGAATGCCGGCCAGGGCCAGCAGGCTGTCCCGCAACGAGTTGAACAGGCCGTAGAGCAGCACAAGGATGATCAGCAGGCTGATCGGCACCACGAATTCCAGCCGCTTCTTGGCGAGTTCGAGATCCTCGAACTCACCGGCCCAGACGATGCGATAGCCGACCGGCAGCGCGACGTTCTTCGCGATCCGCTCCTGCGCTTCCGCGACCGTGCCGCCGAGGTCGCGGCCACGGACGCTGAACTTGATGGGAAGGAAGCGCGTGCTGGTCTCGTGATAGATGTAGGAGGCACCGGTATCGAGCGAGATGGTGGCGAGCTCGCGCAGCGGGATATAGGCGTTGGCGCCGCTCGCCGTGCTGTAGCCGACCTTGATGTCACCGACCGATTCGAGGCTGTCGCGGTAGTCGTGATCGAGACGGACGGAGACCGGGAATTGACGATCGCCCTCGAGCAGCGTCGTCGCCTGGGTGCCGCCAAGCGCCGCCTGCACCACTGTGTTGACGTCGCCGGTGTTGAGCCCATATCGCATGGTCTTCTCGCGATCGATCTTGATGTTGAGATTGGGCTGGCCGAGCACGTGGAATACGCCGAGATCGGTCACGCCGCGGACCTTCTCCATCTCGGCCTGGACCTGGGTGGCCAACTGCTCGAGGACGGCGAGATTGGGCCCGAGGATCTTGACCGAATTGGCTCCCTTCACGCCGGAGATCGCCTCCTCGATGTTGTCCTGGATGTACTGCGAGAAGTTGAACACCGCTCCCGGCAAGGCGTCGGTGAACTCCTTGTTCAGCTCCTCGATCAGCTTCTCCTTGGTATAACCGGTCGGCCATTGGTCGAACGGCTTGAGCGGCGCGAATATCTCGACATTGGAGAACGGCGAGGCGTCGCTCCCGTTGTCGGGGCGGCCATGCTGGGTGACCGCCGTGATCACCTCCGGATGCGTGAGCAGGATTTCGCGCAGCCGCGCCGTCGCGGGCGTGCCGGCATCGAGGCCGAGCGACGGCGGCATCGCCACGCGGATCCAGAGATTGCCCTCCTCGAGATGCGGAAGGAATTCGCTGCCGAGCCGCGTTCCCATCAATCCGATCAGCCCGAGGAAAACCAGGCCGACCACGACCATGGTCTTGCGGTGAACCAGCGACCAGTGCAGCACCGGCTCGTAAATCTTGCGCAGGACGCGAACCAGGATGGTCTCGGCCTCGTGCACCTGGTCAGGCAGCAGATAGGAGGCAAGAACCGGCGTCACCGTGAACGTCGCGATCAACGCGCCGGCCAGCGCATAGGCGTAAGTACGCGCCATCGGTCCGAAGATCTGCCCCTCCACGCCCTGCATGGTGAAAAGTGGCACGAAGGCCGCAACCGTGATCAGCGCGGAAAACAGGATCGCCATGTCGACCTGTAACGCGCTGGCAAGGATCAGCCGCAATCGGTCGGTCCAGACATTGGTGGCGCCGATCCGCTCGCGGGTCGGATCGTCGCCCCACCTTCCATCGGCGAGATAGCCGAGGGTTTCCTGCCGCTGTTCCGGCCGCTGCTGGAAATTGCGGAACACGTTCTCGACCAGGATGACCGCCGAATCCACGATGATGCCGAAGTCGACGGCGCCGACCGACAACAGATTGGCGTCCTCGCCCATCAGCACCAGTATGATGACGCTGAAGAACAGCGCGAACGGAATGTTGACGCCGACGATGATGGCGCTGCGCAGATTGCCCAGGAATATCCATTGAATCAGGAATACCAGCGCGCAGCCGAAGACGAGGTTGTGGACCACGGTACGGGTCGTCACCGACACCAGCGTGCTCCGATCATAGTAGGGCACGAGCTTGACGCCGGGCGGCAAGGTGCCGTCGCGGTTCATCTGTTCGACCACGGCTTGCACTTTCGGCAACACGTCGTTGGTGTGCAATGTGCGATTCATGACGACGATGGACAGCGCCACGTCGTCCTCATGGTCGCGGCCGGCGATGCCGAGCCGCGGCACGAACCCGACTGCGACCTTGGCGACGTCCTTGATCGTGACCGGCACGCCGTTGAGCTGCGTCAGCACGATGTTTTCGACATCCTGGGTCCGATAGCCCTGCGTCAGGTCGTCGGTGCCGCCGGAATCGATCAACCCGAGCCCGCGAATGTTGACCGATTGCTGGCCGACCGTGATCTCGCGGCCGCCGACATTGATGTTGGAATTGCCGAGCGCCGTGATGATCTGCGGGATCGTGATGCTGTAGGCGTCGAGCTTGTGGAGGTCGACGTCGACATTGTACTGCTTGGTGGTGCCGCCCCACGAATTGACCTGAACGACGCCGGGCACCGAGAACAGCCGGCGCAACACCACCCAGTCCTGCACCGTGCGCAGGTTGGTCAATCCGAAATGCGGCGGTCCGACGATCTGATAGCGGAAAATCTCACCGGTCAGGCTCGATTGCTGGATCTGCGGAACCTGGTTCTGCGGCAGCGTGACGTTCTGCTGCAAGCTCAGCGCGGCTTGCGTATAAGCCGCGTAATAGTCGATGCCGTATTTGAACGTGACGCGGACGAAGGTCAGCCCGTAGAACGAGGTCGAACGGATATTCTCGACGCCCGGCGTCGGATAAAGCCCGATCTCCATCGGTACGGTATAGTAGCGCTCCATTTCCTCGGCCGAGAGGCCCGGAGCCTGCGCCGTGATCTCGAGAATGACCGGTGCCGGATTGGGGTAGGCCTCGATGTTGAGTTTCTGGAACGCCAGAAAGCCCGCGCCGATGAATACGAGCAGCCCCAGCAGCACGATCGCGCGGCGCGCCAGACCAAATGTCAGAATTCCCTTGAGCACCGCAGGCCTCTTCCTATGTCTTCCGTCCGCGTATTGTGGGCAGCAATTCAGTGCGGGCGGCGCTAGCCGCCGGCCTGCCCGATCGCCAGCATGTTGCTCAGGAACAGCGCGCCATCGGTGGCAACGAGTTCGCCCGGCTGAAGGCCTTCGAGGACCTGACGCATCCCGTCCTTCTGATCCCCAGTCTTCACGATGCGCTGCATGAAGCGCTTGCGGTCCGTCGTGACCCACACGGTCATGGTCCCGTCGCCGTCCCGGACCACGCCGCCGAGCGGCACGGCCACTGAGCGCACCGGTTCACCGGTCTTGATCGAGAAGCGCGCGAACATGCCGGAGCGCAGCTCGTGCTTCGGATTCTCGATGTCGGAGCGGATCAGCATCCGGTGCGTGTTGGGATCGACATTCGAGTTGATCGTCGAAATGTGGCCGCGGAAGACTTCGCCGGGGTATGCCATCACCTCGACCTTGACGTCCTGCCCGACGTGAATCGCCGAGACGTCGCTCTCGGCGACATTGGCCAGCATCCACATGGTCGACGTGTCGGCTACCGAGAACGGCGCCGGAGCGTTGCCCGGCTGCACGAACAGCCCGGGTGCAGCGCTGCGCGCGGTGATGCGGCCGTCGATCGGGCTCTTCACCACCAGCTTCGGGTCGGCTCGCCGCTCCTTGACGATCATGTCGATCTCGGCCTCGGTCTTGCCGAAGATGCGAACGGCATCGCGCGCCGCCTTCTGCGCGCCTTCGGCCGCCTGCTGGTCCGACACCGCCTGTTCGAGGTCTTTCTGCGCGACGGCCTTGGTCTCGTAGAGCAGCTTAAGACGATTGAGCGCCCGCGTCGTCAGTTCGAGCACGCCGGCCGCCCCGATCAGGGTCGAGCTGGCCGACAGCAGGTCGGGGCTGTCGATCGTGAACAGCACCTGGCCCTTCTTCGCGTCATCGCCAACCTTGGCGAAAGCTTCGAGGATGCGTCCCTGGTACGGGGTGAAGACCTGTAGGGTCATGTCCTCATTGAAGTCGATGCTGCCGACCGCGGTCCTCTCGATCGGAAACTCCAGTTCGGTCACCGGCTCCACCTTGACCGTCGACATCTGCTTGCTGTTGAGCTCGACGCTCGGGACACCGCCGGTCGCGCCGGTCTTTACGCCCGCCGCGTCCGTCTTGGCGTTGGCGTCCGGGCTCACGAGCCCGGCCCCGGCGCGCAGCCAGTGCTGGAGATAGTTGACGGAGTAGGCTCCTGCGAGGAAGCAGACTGCGCCGGCGACCACTCTCGCGACGATCGTTCTGGACTTGGCGTTTGCCATCGGCGTGACCCATCTGTCCGCGGCACCGGTGCGCGGCCTGTTCGGAAATGCCGCCAACAATGCCTCGCCGCTTCCGGCATTTCACTGTGACGAATCCCAATTGCAGGCCGTGACAAGTCGCAGTTTCGCGCAGAACCAACTGCTCTAGCGTTCGGGCCTCGTTGACTCATGCGAGTGAAGCGGCGGCGGCATCACCATGGCTGCCATCGCCTGCTCGGGGCGATCGGGGTTGCAATGCTGAACTATCGTTGTCTGGTCGCCGCGCCGTTCGCGGCAATGATGTTGTCCGGCTGCGCGGTCGGCCCCAACTTCGTGTCACCGCCGACGCCGGACGTCGCGCGCTACACGCCCGAACCGCTGACGTCGCCCCACCCTGCCGTCGAACCGCCGCACGTCGCCTCCCAGCGCTTCATTCCGGGCGCGGACATTCCGACACGGTGGTGGACGACCTTCCGCTCCAGGCCGCTCAACGAGCTGATCCGCCTCTCCGTCAACCACAATCCGACCTTGCAGGCGGCGGAGGCCGCGATACGGGTCGCGAACTACAACGCGCTGGCGCAGCGCGGCCTGTTCTTTCCGCAGGCGGGCATCAACTACACGCCGTCCGACGCGTTGCAGTCGAACAACATGACGTCGGATCCGTCGAGCCAGACGCGCCTCACCCTGCATACCGCCCAACTCAACATCAGCTTTGTCCCCGACGTCTGGGGCGCAAATATCCGCGCCGTCGAGAATCTCGACGCGCTCACCGAACAGGCTCAATTCCAGCTCGAGGCCGCTCATCTCGCGCTAACCGCGAACGTCGTCACCGCTGCGATCCAGGAGGCGTCGCTGCGGGGCCAGATCGTCGGCACCGAACGCATCATCAAGATCGAGCGCGAGATCCTGGACCTGCTGCAAAAGCAGCTCGGTGCCGGTCAGGCCGCGATGACCGATGTGCTGGCGCAGCAGGCGGCGTTGGCGCAGGTCGAGCAGACCTTGCCGCCCCTCAAGAAGCAGCTCGCGATCCAACGCGACCTGCTCACCGCACTTGCCGGGCAATTCTCGGCCGACGAGATCTTGCAGAAGTTCGACCTGAAGCAACTCGCGCTGCCGCGCAATCTGCCGGTCAGCCTGCCCGGGGCGCTGATCAGGCAGCGCCCGGACGTCAGGGCGGCCGAAGCCTTCATGCATTCGGCGAGCGCGCAAGTCGGGGTTGCGGTCGCCGCGCGACTGCCGAATTTTACGATCACTGCCAACCCGGGCAGCGCGGCGACGACGCTTGCCGGGCTCTTCACCCCGGGGACCTATTTCTACACGGTGGCGGCAAGCGCAACGCAGCCGATCTTCGACGGGTTCACCCTGTACCACAAGCAGAAGGCAGCAGAGGCGGCGCTCGACCAGGCCGACGCGCTGTACCGCCAGGCGGTAATCACCGCGATCCAGAATGTCGCCGACGCCCTGCGCAGCCTGCAAGCCGACACCCCGGCGGTCCAGGCCGCGATCAAGGCTGAACTCGCCGCCAAAGACAGTCTCGAGCTGATCCAGAAACAGCTCGTGACCGGCCTGATCAACCAGGCGACGTTGCTGACCGCCCAGCAGGTCTATCTCAACGCGGTGATCACGCGCGTGCAGGCCGAGGCCGCCCGGCTTTCCGACGTCGCCGCACTGTTCATGGCACTCGGCGGCGCCTGGCCGAACAATTGTCCAACCCCGGACTGGCGTGCCTGCATCTTCGACGAGGCCGAGGCGCAAGGCGACAAGCGTGTCCCCGACGGGGGTGACGACTTCCACAAGCGCGCCGCTGCCGCCCCCGCGTCGGGCGTACTATGAATGCCCCTCCGACGCGCCCAAGAGCATGCCGTTCATTCACGGTTTTCCATCTACGTCTTGCGGCTCTCCGCCTCCGTCGTCATTCGGAGGAACAGGCTGACGCAAGCCAGCGCCGGTGGAAGCACGAAGCACCAGACGCCGAACCGCGCATAGAGCAAAGCCGCTGACGCGCAACCGAGGGCGAAGGCAACGATGTTGGTCGACATCCGGGCAAGCCGGGCGCCGGGCGTCCCGGTCTCGGGCTTCGGTCCCTGCAACATGTCGGCGAGATCGATCATGATCTGGGTCGTCGTTCCCGTCATCAGCGTCGACGGCGGCGCACTGGCCAGATGAATCCGGTGCGCGGCATTCTGGATTGCCATGGCAGCGACCAGCACCATGCCGGTGACGACGGCCGGGACGGCATCGCCGTTGGTGAACGGACCAAAATGGATCGCCAGCGCGGCGCCAATCACCAGGAACGCGAACTTCACGCCGAGAATGATCTTCAGGGCCGGTAATTGGCGCCGGATCAGCGCGGTGCTGAGCAGCCGCGCCAGAATCACAACAAGGCAGAACACCGGCAGCGCCAGCAGCTTGGCTACGGCGCCGGACGTGCCGAGCACCAGCGACGCGCCAAGCGTGACGAAGTTGCCGGTGACGTGGGCGGTGAACAACCCCTGCAAAGCGAGGAAGCCCGCAGTGTCGACATAGCCCGCGTTGAGGCTCAGCACCAACGGCAGTAGCGGTCGAAACAAGTCTCGGGTCATGCGTCCCACTCAAAGTGCATATTTGAGCTCGATACCAAGATAGTCGCTGTCATGACCACCGGCGCGCAGGATGGTGTCGCCGACCTTGTAGTGCACCGCCTCGATCGCTCCGGTGAGATGCGCGTCGAATTGATAATCGACCCGCAATTGGGCGTACACGCCGGACCACGCCGAACCCGTGCCCGCCGTATTCGCCACGGGGATATTCGGTTGCACATAGATCGCATCCGCCGTCGTTTCGCGCCACTGCAATCCAGCCGCCGCCATGATGGACAGACCTTGAATGGGCTTCACGGTCAGCGACGGCTTCAGATGGATCAAATTGGTATAGCCGGTGAAACCGGCCAGCGTGAAGTAGTAGCCGTTGGGAAACAGCGGATTGAACGTACCGATCACGTTGTCGCCGGGATGATGGTCTCCGGAGGCGGCATCGAACTGGAGGCCAATCCGCGGCTGCCAACTGGTCTGCTCGAACGTATAGCCGGCCCGGGCGCCGACGCCCCAGGCCCGGATGTCCTTGGCGCCGACCGTGCCGAGCTGGCCCATCGCCTCGAGATCCCAGTCGAGCTGCTGCCATTTTCCGGCAAAGCGGCCGTCGAACACGTGCCGCTTCTCGTCACCGCTGGCGTCGAGGAAGCGAACATTGTCGCGCCCGTAGTAGGAATAATAGGCCGACAGTTCGTCCTTCCCGAACACCAACCGCTCGACGCGCAGCGTGTGGAAACGGAAATGGCTGTTCGAGGTGTCGTCGAACGGCTGGATGTTGTTGTACTGGACCGGCTGGCTGACGAACCCGATGAAGCGCCACGATCCCGTCTCCCAGTCCGCCCAGGCGGCATCGAATGACTGGCGGACGTTCGGTCCGTCCCGCGACGAGACGAAGCGCTGCAAGTCGAAGGCGAAGTCCTGGCGCCCGACTCGCGCCTTGAAGGTCCCGGCTTCGGTCGCATTCACATAGGCGAGGAACGCCAACCGCAGATCGAGCGGGTTCTGGTCGACCGGCGAGATGACGTTCTTGTCGAAGGCACGCGCATCCTCGAGCTGCACGAACATCTGCCAGTGCTCGTCGAAATGAACGTCGACGTGGAATTGCAGCCGCTGCAGAAGATAGTTGTCGGCCTTGTTGCCCGAGGTGCCGAACGCCTGCGCGTCGACATGCTCGAATCGTTCGCGCAGCGTCAGGCCCAGTGAAATGAAACTCTTCGGATCCCAGGGCGACAGCGGGATGTATTTGATCGGGTCGAACACGTCGGTTCGCAGTGCGGAATTGGCCAGCACCGACCAATCCTCCTGCCAGCGGTTCATCTCGATCGCTGGTCGCGCCGGCGCGGCGTCCTCGGCGACGGCCGGGCTGGTGAGAAGACAGCCAGCCAACCCCAGCGCGACATAGCTGCCGCTGATCGTCCTCCCCCTCACCATCGGCACGCCCGGGTCATCTGTCTCACCGCAAGCCTGGCGGCTTGCCCCCCGCTACACGGTAGCACGAAGCCCGCTACTTTGCGGCGGCGTGGATCTCGGCGACATAGCCGCCCGGAAAGCTGACCATGACCGATCGCCGATGATCCGAAACATACGGTTCGACCAGAACCGTCGCGCCGGAAGCCTTTGCTTTGCCGATGACAGCGTCGAGATCCGAGACCTCATAACCGGTCATCTCGCGGCCATAGGGATAAGGGAGGTGTCCATCGGTGACGATCACGGTCATCTTCCCGAACACGGACTCGAGGCGGATGCGGCGGTAGGTCTCGTTCGGGCGTCCGATCTCCGTCGCGGAAGCCTTCTTGTCGTCCGATACGATCTTGCCGCGCGAGAATCGCAGGAAGCTGCCGACGAATGCGTCGGCGCGGTCGGGCGAGACATAGACCCGGTTTTCCGGCACGGTCTGGAATGCGGCGTAGTTCGGCTTGGTCGTATGCCAGTAGAGCTGCATGTTGACGCCGCCCGGCCACTGGATCACGACGTCGCGCCCGATCGGGTCGGGAAAGGTCGCGACCACCACGTCCGCTCCCGCAGCCCGCGCCGCCTTCACTGCGGCATCGATGTCGGTGACGAGATATCCGGTCCGCTCGGCCCCGAACGGATAGGGTATCGGGGTTTTGAACCCGAACAATGAGACGGTCCCGACCGGTGTCTGCAACAGCTGCGACGTCGTGCTGCTCGGCGTCGGCGTGACCGTCGCGACCACCTGCTTGGTGCTCTGGCCCCCGAAGGTCGCCAGGAAGCTCGCCACGAATTTGTCGACGTCGTCGGGCGCGACATAGACATGGGTGGTGTCGTATTGCGGCCCGACGCCATAGACCGTGTGCGGAGCCGGTTCGCGTGCGAACGCGACCTGCGGCAGCGACAGGGATGCGGCGAACAGCAGTGCTGCGAACGTTCTGGACGAAATCACGGGACATCTCCTCGAGGCAGTGTAGAGATCGGATCGGCTCACGCCGGCTTGTCCTTGGCAGCGGTCATCGCGACCAGGACCAATCCGGCGATGAGACCAAGATGCTCGAAGAACGCGTTGAGCGCCATGAAATGCTCTCGGCCCTGCAAGGCCCAGAAATTATTGGCGGTCAGCATCGCGATCCACGTCAGCACGCCAAGGCCACCCGCGCCGAACCAGACCCAGCGCCCGGCCACCACCAGCGCCGAGCCGCCAAGTTCGACGATGATGGCAAGGCCCGCCCAGAGCCAACCGGGACGTAGCCCGAAATGCTCCTGCTCGGCGATCGCGCCCGCGAAATCGAACAGCTTGGTGAAGCCGCCGATCAGATAGGCCGACACCAGCGCAAGCCGGACCGCAGGCCATAGCCCCGGCCACGCCAGGATGCCGCGGATCAGCGACGGCGTATCGGCGCGAACAGACATATCAGACCGCCCAGCAGGCACAGCCGAGCGCGCCCCAGAACGACTTGAGATCCGACGCGGGGATCCGGCTCGACCAGGCGCGGGCATGATCGTGACCATGCACCGAACACTGGCTGGCGCAACTGCACGCGCTGAAGGCCATCCGCGACGCTGCGGAAGTCTGCCCTTCCGCGTCACCCCAGGCGCCGTATCCCCCGAAGGTGCGCACCGGCGACCAGTCGGGCATCGCCGGCGGCGGCGCGGCATCGTCGAGCGACTTGAAGTCACCGGCGCCATAGACCACCCTGCCGCCGACGATCGTCAGATCGCTGGTGGTGTCAGCGATCTCGGCCTCGGCGCAGGAGAAGTAATCCCGATCCGGGACCACCAGATCGGCGAACTGGCCAACCGCGATGCGCCCCTTTCTTCCCTCCTCGTTGGAGAACCAGGTGACGTTCTCGGTCCACATCCGGAGCGCCGTCTCGCGATCGAGGCAGTTGCGCTGCGGCGTGATGCGAAGTCCGCCGACGGTCTTGCCGGTGACCAGCCAGGCGAGCGCGACCCATGGATTGTAGGAGGCGACGCGCGTCGCATCGGTACCGGCCGACACCTTGACGCCCTTGTCGATGATCTTCCGTACCGGTGGCGTCGCTTCGGCCGCGCCATAGCCATAGCGCTCGACGAAATATTCGCCTTGATAGGCCATCCGATGCTGCACGGCGATGCCGCCGCCAAGCGCGGCGATGCGATCGATCGACTGGTCGGAGATGGTCTCGGCATGGTCGAAGAACCAGTGCAGACCGTCGAGCGGCATGTCCTGGTTGACCTTCTCGAACACGTCGAGGGCGCGCGAGATGGTCTCGTCATACGTCGCATGCAGCCGCCACGGCCATTTGTTCTGAACCAGAATGCGGACGACCTGCTCGAGTTCACCCTCCATTTCCGGAGGCATGTCCGGCCGCGCCACGCGGAAATCCTCGAAATCGGCCGCCGAGAACACCAGATTTTCGCCCGCGCCATTGTGGCGGAAATAGTCGGTGCCCTGCTGGTACTTCGACGTCCTGGTCCAGTTCAGGAAGTCGTCCTTCTCGGCCTTCGGCTTCTGGGTGAAGAGATTGTAGGCCAGCCGGATCGTCAGCTGCCCCTCATCCGACAGCTCCTGGATGACCGCGTAATCCTCCGGGTAGTTCTGGAAGCCGCCGCCGGCGTCGATGGCGCCGGTCACGCCGAGCCGGTTCAGCTCGCGCATGAAGTGCCGGGTCGAATTGACCTGATACTCGAACGGCAGCTTCGGCCCCTTCGCCAGCGTCGCATAGAGGATATTGGCGTTCGGCTTGGCCAGCAAAAGCCCGCTCGGATTGCCTCTGGCGTCGCGCATGATCTCGCCGCCCGGCGGCTCCGGCGTCTCCCTGGTGTAGCCGACGGCGCGCAGCGCGGCGCCGTTCAGCATCGCACGGTCGTAGAGATGCAGGATGAAGACCGGGGTGTCGGGTGCCGCGGCATTGAGTTCGTCAATGGTCGGCAGCCGCTTCTCGGCGAACTGGTGCTCGGTGAATCCGCCGACGACCCGGACCCATTGTGGCGGCGGGGTGATCGCGACCTGCTTCTTGAGCATCGCCATCGCGTCGGCGAGCGACCGAACGCCGTCCCACCTCAGCTCCATGTTGAAGTTGAGGCCGCCACGGATGATGTGAAGGTGGTTGTCGATCAGCCCCGGCAGGATCCGGCGTCCGCGCAGGTCGATCACCTTCGTCGCCGGACCGGCGAGCTTCATCACGTCGTGGTCCTGTCCGACCGCGGTGAAGACACCATCCTTGATCGCAACTGCGCTCGCGGCCGGATTGCCGCGGTCGAGCGTGGTGAAGAGTCCGCGATGCAGGATGAAATCCGGCACTGCCGTCATGAGCGCGCCTCCGTCTTGTCGGCCGCATTCGCCGTGCCATGCCGGCCGGGCAGCGCGCCGAAGATGTGTGAAGTACAGTTTTCCTTGGTCCATGCCGCAGCCAGAGCCGATCCCGAAAGCAGCTGCTTGCCGACCGGAATGATCTGCTCGCCGACCAGGATGCCGAGCAGCCCGACCAGCGCCACCAATGGCGGCGCCGGAGAGCGGACGTCGAGCAGGCTGTAGATCACGCCGACCAGCAGGCCGGCGCCCAACGACAGCAGATACATTTTCATGGCATGGTCTCGCTTCAGGCAGCCTTGGTTCAGGCCGCTTTGCCGCCTTCGGACGCGTGTTCGCCCAACGCCCATTTCGAGAACCGGATCTGGATGCCGTAGGGCGAGTGCGCACGCAGGATGTCCATGACGCCTTCGTAAGTCTCCTGGCGCGCCCAATCCTGTTGCAGCTCGAACAGGTATTGGCACGACGTGATCGGAATGGCGCCGGCCTGAACCGCGCGGTCCATCGAGCGGTTGTGTGCCTCGATCGAGAGGTCGCCGCAAGCATCCGCCGGGATGTAGATCTCGTAGCCTTCCCTCAGCATGTCGAGCGTCGGAAACATCACGCAGGCTTCCGTCCAGAGGCCGGCGATGACGAACTTCTTGCGCCCGGTCGCTGCGACCGCCTTGCGGAAGCCGGCATCGAGCCAGGAGTTCATCGAGGTGCGATCGACGATGTCGTGGTTCGGGAACAGCTCGGTGACTTCGGGCATGAACGGCCCGGAGAACGTATCCTTGGCCACCGTCGTGAGCACGGTCGGAATCTTGAACAGCTTGGCCGTCTTGGCCAGGATCTGGATATTGTTGAACACCACCAGCCGGTCGTGCGACTGCACGCCCTGGTACATCGCCGGCTGATAGTCGATCAAGGCAATGGCGCTGTTCTGCGGGGTGAGCATTTCGAGCTTCGACATCATGGTCTCCTTGGTGGAATCAGGCCGCAGCCGACGAGGCTGAGAGCCACATGGATCTGGAGAAAGACAGGCGTCGGGATGCCCCACGTCATCTCGAATCCTCCCCGGGGGTCCTGAGTCAGCCCTTGATGAACGCCAGCAGATCGGCGTTGATGGTCTCGGCCTCC
>NZ_DDOP01000057.1:0-573 GCF_002341725.1 Bradyrhizobium sp. UBA2491 | reverse complement strand
CGCGACGATGCCGTCGTAATGCGCTTTCGCGCCGCCCATCATGCCCTGCCGCCACCAGTTCTGAATTACCGCTTCCGACGATTTTACGCCGGGCCGGTTGTAGCCATAGAACGGGCCAGCCGGCAGATCGCGATAGAACTGCGATCGGTTGGCCGCGACCTGCGCCTGCAAGCCGTCGAACACCGATTTCGGCAGGCCGCCGGGATTGGCGGGCGTCTGCACCATCAAGGGCGGCACGGCTGCGATGATCGCGGCCTTCGCCACCCGGCTCTCGCCATGGCGGGCGATGTAGTGCACGACCTCGCCGCCGCCGGTGGAATGACCGACATGGACGGCATTCTTCAGGTCGAGATGCGCGGTGACCGCGGCGAGATCGTCGGCATAATGGTCCATGTCGTGGCCATCGGCGACCTGGGCCGAGCGGCCATGGCCGCGGCGGTCATGGGCTATGACGCGAAAACCGTGATTGAGGAAGAACAGCATCTGGGCGTCCCAGTCGTCCGACGACAGCGGCCAGCCATGGCTGAACACGATCGGCTGACCCGAGCCCCAATCCTTGTAGAAGATCTCGAC
>NZ_DDOP01000067.1:0-46115 GCF_002341725.1 Bradyrhizobium sp. UBA2491 | reverse complement strand
ACGCCGCGGCCTATCGGCTCACCCACTGCCGTCTCTGGAATACTGGATCACCCGCCTGCGCGGGTGATGACGCTGAGCAAGCTGAGTGAATCTATTCCGCCACCGCTGAGGAGCCGCGTAGCGGCGTCTCGAAGGATGGCCGCGACAATGGTGCGCGCCAGATTTCCATTCATTTGCGATTGCCCTGAAGGCCCGCTGCCGATCCGGTTCAACCTCATCGCGCCATGCAGCAAGCACAGAAAGAAGGCCGGGCGTCTCGATCGAGACGCCCGGCCGGTTGCTTGTCGATAGCGTTCCGCGTGCCCGGTGCTGACTTACTTCGCGCCGCCGGTGACGCCAGTGCAGCCGTCGACCTGACCGCCGGACGTGCGATAGGCGGCAATGGCGGTCGGGCGACCGCCGTCGATACCGGGCAGCAGGTACTGGGCCTGCAGCGATGCCGCCCAGGCCGGATCGAGCTCGTGCAGGCCATTGTTCTGGATGATCGCCGCGACGTTCGGATCGTACCCCGGGTTGGTCGCGTTGGAGCTTGTCGGATCGTAGGGCGACAGGTCGCTCTGCGATCCGCCGAAGAACCAGGCGAGCCAGTTCGTCAGTGCCGGCACGCGCGTCCCCGACGGATCGGCGTAGCAGCTGTAGACATCGAGGAACGATGCGCCTGTGATCGGATAGGCGCCCGCGCCTTGCGGGGTCGCGATGACCGATCGGCCGGCATACGACACGCCGCCGAAAATCGCGCTCGGCCCGTACACCTGGGCATAGATATTCCAGTCGTTGTAGGTGGCCGGAGCCGCCGGGAAGTTGAGGTTGCCGAACGCGATCTGGGCGCCGAGCGGAGTCGGCGGCACGAAGTTCTGCGCGCTGCCGCCCACGGCCTGGCCGGGATGGTAGACGCCCGAGATGCGCTGATCCTGGCTCTGGATGCTGGCGGACAGCGGTGCCGGCGCCGACAAAGTATTGCCCAGGATCTCCTCGCTCACCGTCTTGGCATAGGGCTGGGTGAAATCGGCGCTGAGATAGCCGATCCGGCCGGCGCGGAGCGAGCCCGTCCCGATCTTCAGCGCTTCGTGGTTGCTGCCCTCGGCGCTGATCCAGCGCGGATCGGGGCGGTCCGAATCGTCCTCGACCGCGAGTGAATCGCGGTGATCGTGATTGGTGTCGCCTTTGACCGCGCGGATGTTCTCGAGCAGGTTGATGAACTTGGCCGACGGCAGGTTCGCGGTTGTCGACACCGTTCCGTTGTTGGTGACGCCGACGCCAGTGAAGATCGCCTTGTAATTATAGGTGCCCGTGGGGTCGAGCAGCGGGCAGAAGTTGGCGAGATAGTTGGTGAGGATGAAGCTCGAGCCGGATTCGTCCGAACGATACACCACCTTGATGGGCAGGCGGCCGCTGGCATAGGCGACCGGCGTGAGCGCGCCGTTGGTGTTGTCGTCGTAGAAGTGCTGCAGCTGCTGCGTGCCGTTCTTGTCGAGATAGGGGATCAACGTCGAGGAGTCGCTCCAGTCGGTCACCGTCGCCGAGAAGATCGCGCACAGCTGCGCCGCCGAAAGCTGGATCGCGCCGCCGGCCTGGGTGTTCGGCGTCAGCGCGGACTGGTTGGACCAGACCACGCCGGTGACCGGATTGCTGGTGTTGACGGCGATCGCGACCGGCACTTCGAGAACCGGGACCTGGATCGGCGCACCGACGGCGGCGGAGTTGTAGGTCGCGACCGCGCTGGTCTTCGCGGCGATCAGCACCGTGTTCTGCCAGTTGGTGGTCGGCACGAAGCTGCCGAACGAGACCGTGGTCAGGCTGCTCAGGCTGCTGGCGAGCGGTGCGTCGCTGGTGACGAAATCGAGCTGCGGATATGGAAATTTCGAAAAGTTGGCGTTTGCGGTGTCGCGGAACGGCGGATTGATCGACGGCCGCTTCACCAGCGCCGGCGCCGATTTCGGATTGCCGCGGAACAGCTGGTGCGTGTCGTTGGCGATGTAGGCGCGCTGGCCGTTGCCGGAGCCGACCGCGGCGAACAGGCCTTCGACCGCGGTGGAGAACATCGTGCAACTCGCGGGCAGCAGGCCGGGGCTCGGTGCCGCGGTGGTGAAGCTCGGCGAGAAGGTCTGTCCGTCATTGGCGACGGTGGTGCCCGCATAGCAGTCGAAGATCTGCCGCAGCGCCAGCGATGGCAGCATGCTGCCGCCGCCATAGATGCCGGTCGAGATCGTGCTCTGGGCCGCAGCCGGCTGCTGGGTCCCGATCATGGCGGCAGCCGAGAGCACGACCAGCGAGGTCGTGCCCAGCAGGCGCCCGGCGAAGGATTGCGTTTTCATCGTGATGCTCCCTGTTTTCAATCATGTCACGCAGGCGCCGCGCGACCGCCCGATGAATCTCGAGATACCCGATCTTGTTCGGTGATGATCAGTGTATGGCGATGAAGAAGACCTTGCAGGAACGTCTCAAGACAAATCAAACGTATCCGCCGCGCAAGGTGAACGACCTTGCGCGCCGTTGTCGGCATCGGCGCCGATGTGGCTCGCATCTCTAAGACAATCTGAGAGATGGTGTTGCGCAGCCGTTTGCGTTGATTTTTGTTGCGGCTGCGTCGAATGACAATGCCATGAAGGGTGGCGCCACATCCATGATGAGGTCGCAAGCCTGCGCGTCAACTCTTGCTCGTGATCAGGCTTATGCGCGTGACGACAGAGAAGCGACCTTGCGTGGTGCGATCGCACAAATCTCGGCACGAAAAAACCGGGCGCCTCGGTCGAGGCGCCCGGCCGTTGTTGTCGAGGCTGCCGGATCAGGCGCGGCTGCGACCTGGTCCAGTGCCGTCACGCGTTACGGATTGGCACCGCCGGTGACGCCGGTGCAACCGTCCTTGCTGCCGCCGGAAGCGAGCGCGATGGCGACGCCCGAGCCGGCCGTCAGCACGCCGTTCTTGATGCGGGTCTGCCATCCGGTAACCAGCGATGAGAAGCTGTTGTTCCGCAGGATGGCCGGGGCCTGATTGGCCGTCGGATTCTGGTAGAACCAGTTCAGGAAGTTGATCAGGTTCTGCCCGTTGGTGTTGTTGCCATAGCAGCTATAGAGATAGAGGAAGGTGGTGCCCGACAGCGGATAGGCGCCATTGCCGTTGGTCAGCGGGAGGACCGAGAGGCCTCCGACCGACAGACCGCCGTGATTGGTGGACGGCTCGGTCGCAGGGTAGTTGATGCCATACACGTTGTAGGCGGCCCAGGTCGATGTCGTCGATGGAGGCGTCAGGGCCGCGTCGCCCCAGGCAGTGTTCACGGCAGCCGGTGTCGGCGCGATGAACGTCGGGCTCGTCGTCGTGGTGGTCGCCGGGATGTAGGTGCCGTGGATGCGCTGGTACTCGTTCTGCACCGAGGCAGAATTCGGCGCATTGCTGGCGATGGCGAAGGGCTTCACGAAGTCGCCGCTGACATAGCCGATGCTGTTCGAGGTGTTGGCGACCCCGGACTGAACTCCGCCGCTTCCGGTTGCACCAACCCAGTTGTTTGTGATCGTCGTGTTGTTGATGTTGGCGATCAGGTTGCTGAAGCTGGTGCTCGGCAGGTTGGTGGCGCCGAAGATCGTCGCGTATTTGGCGGTGCCATTCTTGTCGATCAGCGGGCAGACCGCCTTCAGATAGTTGGTCAGAATGAAGCTCGTGCCGCTGCCATCCGAGCGGTACACGACCTTGATCGGCGCAGACGTGGTCGTGTACTGCGCGGCGGTTCCGATGCCGTTGCCGACATTGGTGTAGTAGAACGGCTGCGACACCAAGGTGCCGGTGCTGTCAAGAGTTGGAATGCTGGTCGAGCTGCTCCAGTCGGTCACCAAGCCCGAGAAGATCGCGCAGAGTTGTGCGCCCGAGAGCTGGATGGCGCCGCCGGCCACGATATTGCCGCCAGACTTGACCTGTGAATTGGGCGTGAAGCTCAGATTGACTGGGATGGCCACCGGAACCTCGAAGGCCGGCAACTGCAGCGGCTGACCCCAGCTCGACGTATTGTAGCTGACGTTGGTGGAGCCGCTCGCGGTCACCGTGGCCGGCAGCGAATTCCAGTTGGTGGTCGGAGTAAAGGTGATCGACGAGGTCGTCATGGCCGCGAGGGTCGCGGGCAGCGGCGAATCGCCGAGGCCGACGTCCACGCGCGGATAGGGATAGGAGCCGAAGGTCGTGTTGAGGGTGTCGACATACGGCGGCTGTGCGGAGGGGAACAGCGGCTGCTGCGACGTGGAGGTCAGGCTGAACGTGGCCGGAGGAGTGACCGTGCCGCCGTACCACTGGCTCGGCTTGTTGGAGATGTAGCCACGCAGGCCGTTGCCGCTGCCGACACCGGCGTACATGCCCTGCACCGACGTCACGATCGTGCAGGTGGTCGGCAGCAGGCCGGGGGTCGGCGTATTGGCGTTGAAGCTGGACGAGAACGTAAAGCCGTCGGTCCAGCCCGACGCACCGACGGTCGCGCCGGTGTAGCAGTCGAAGATCTGGCGGAAGGCTTCGGAGGCGAGCGTGCTGCCGCCGAAGTAGAGGCCGTTGCTGGCCGCCGCATTCGCCGGCGTGGCTGCCGACGAGGCGAGCAGCGCGAGCACCGAAGCGGTGCCGAGCAGTTTGGTGGATTGCAGTTTCATTTCACTCATCCTGTGGGGTTGGTCACCGGACGCGCGTCGTCATCCCGTCGTCACGAGACTGCAAAGTAATCTTCAGATTAGATGAAGTTGTTTTGCTGCCTATTCCAGATTCATGAGATGAATCTAAGAAGAAACAAAGGTCCCGTACGTCGACGTCATGTCTCCGTCGCCGATGATGAGCTTCACGTCTAATAGACAACTTTGAATGCGGCTTCGCGCAGAGATTATTTTCGATATTGATCTGAAAAAAATCTTGGCAACGGGTCGCGAGATGATCTATGGCTTCTTGGTCTGACGCTGTGCTGCCAGACGATGCAATGTCCGGTAGTACAACCTTCGCGTGATCTCATCTCGAGCGGAGCCTCCTACATGGAAGACAATCCGAGCGGGCCACTTGCGATTCGCGTGGAGCATGGCGGCCATGCGATTTTGGTGCGGCCGGTGCAGCAGCCGTTCGCAAACGTGCGCGGCGAGCTTCCGTCGTCCAGCCTGAGGCGCGCGCAGGATCTGCATCAACAGGGCGTCACGCATGCCAGGCAGGATCGCTGGCGCCAGGCGCTGCGGGCGTTCAACGAGGCGGCGCGGCTCGCACCGGAGCAGCCGGCTTTCAACTACTGCAAGGGCGTCGCGCTGTGCCGATTCGACCGCTTCGACGATGCCCGCGAGGCATTCATGGCGGAACTTCGCGTGATGCCGACGCATGCGCCGGCGCTGGCCGAGATCGGCACCTGCCTTGCGCGCACCGGGCGCACGCGCGACGGCATTCCCTATCTTCAAGAGGGACTGCGGCTGATGCCCAACATGCAGCTCGCGCAATACAGCCTCGGCCTGGCGCTGTTGACCGAGAACAGACGTGACGAGGCCATCCAAGCGCTCGACCGAGCGATCGACCTTGATGGCGCCTACGCGGATGCCTACCGCACGCGCGGCCTCGCTTACGTGATGGATGGTCAATTCGACAGGGCCGTAGAGGATCTGCGGGCCGCCTCCACGATCGACAGCCAGAACTACAAGGCGATCATCGAGCTCGGGATGAATTTCGGCGCTGCCGCCCGCGACCTGCAGGCGGCGCGGTTGTTCGAACTCGCCGCCGAAAGTGCGCCAACGGTCGCCTTGCCGCAATACATGTACGGCCACTTCCTGATCAACCAGCGGCAGTTTGAGCGCGGGCTGGGCTTTATCGACCGTGCGCTCGCGCTCGATCCGCTGCAGGCCGAACATCACGTGGCCCGTGGTTTCGGCTTCCTCGGACAGGGCCGCATCGAGGATGCGGTCGGGGCCTATCGGCGTGCGGGCGAACTCGATCCCGGCAGCGCCATGGTCGCCGGCACCCTGCTGTTTGCGCTCCAGCACAAGCCGGGCGTCACCCGCGACGAGCTGTTCCGCGAGCACAAGCGATGGGCAGCGCTGTATCGGCCGAGCGCGCCGCAGGATCGCCTTGCGTTCCCGAACCCGCCGGAACCGGCGCGCAAGCCGCGGCTTGGCCTCGTATCGGCGGATATGCATCGGCATGCGGTGGCGTTCCTCACCCTGCGCGCCTTCGAGGCGCTCGCGGAGCTCGGCTACGAGATCGTTTGCTACAAGACTGACAGCAAGCGCCAGGACGACGATTTCAGCGAGCGCTACAAGGCGATTGCCCTGAATTGGCGTGACGTGTCCGGGCTCAATGACGTGGCGCTGGCGCAGCAGATTGCGGACGATCACGTCGATGTCCTGTTCGACCTCTCCGGCCACACTGCCGGTAACCGTCTGTCGCTGTTTGCGACGCGTGCTGCGCCGATCCAGCTCGGCTGGGCGGGCTACGTCGGGACGGTCGGCCTCGACACCTATGATGGCCTCATCGCGGATGCGGTGGAAATTCCGCCGGAGCATGACGCAGCCTATGTCGAGCGTCCGATCCGGCTGCCGGACTGCTATGTCTGTTATCATCCGCCCACCAATGCGCCGGAAGTGCCATCGCTGCCGTGCTTGAACGAGGGCCGCTTCACCTTTGGCTGCTTCAATCGCCCGGCCAAGCTCAACGAAGAGGTCGGCAAGGCCTGGGCACGCATTCTCGAATTGGTGCCGGACTCGCGCATCCTGATGGTCTATGGCGGCCTTGGCGAGGCGAGCACGCGTGACGCCATCCATGGCGTGCTCGGCCGCGGTGGCGTGCCGATGGAGCGTGTGGAGCTGGTCGGCGAGAGCGAGCAGATCAAGCTGTTGCAGGCCTACGGTCAGGTCGATCTCGCGCTCGATCCGTTCCCGTACTCCGCCGGCGTCACCACGCTCGAGGCAATGTGGATGGGCGTTCCGACCGTCACCTTCGTCGGCGACACCTTTGCGGGCCGGCACTCAGCGGCCCATCTGACGGGGGCAGGGCTCGCCAGCTTCTGTGCTCACAGCATCGACGACTACGTCGCCATGGCGGTCGACTGGAGCTGCCGCCGCGATGAGCTCGCGGAGCTGCGCCGCGGCCTGCGCGACCGCGTCGCGGCCTCTCCGCTCTGCGATCCCCCGCGCTTCGCGAACAACCTGTCCCGCGAACTGATGCGGCTGTGGACCGAATGGTGCGAGGCGAAGAATGCCCGGGATGCAGCGTAGCGCACATTGATTTCGCCGTCGCCGGACCTGTCCCGGTGATGCCCGGCCCGGCTGCGACGAAGCAAAACGCCAGTGCCGTGAAGGCGCCGGCTGGCGAACAAGGGACCATTCCGATGTCAAAGGCAGGGACCAACGAGGCACATGCGATACAAGCAGGGCTTGCGTTGCTGAAGGGAGGGTCATCGGAGCGGCGCGAGGAATTTGTCCGGAGTGTCGTGGATCGCGCGATTGCTCTATTTCGCGATGGTCAGCTCAACAGTGCCGATGTGCTACTTGAGACCATTGAGCACGAAGCCGGCGTACGCCAGCGTGCGTTGCACATGCGTGGCGTGATCGCGCTGTATCGCGGCGAGGACGAGCAAGCGCTCGAACTGCTCGAGGAGGCGATCCGGCTCGATCCCGCCGATAACGAAGCGCACGCCAATCTCGGTGCGCTCCTGCTCAAGGACCATCAACATCCGCAGGCACTCGCCGCGTTTGCAGCGGCGTTGACGCTGCGGCCGGACAACGTGCCGGCCCTGTTCGGCCTGGCGCAGGCGCTGACGAAGCTCGATCTAACCGACTTCGCCCACAACGCGTACCGCGACATCCGGGCTCACGCGCCCGACTATGTCGAGCCGGTGGTCGATTTCGCGACGCTGCTCAACGACATGGGCCGTACCGACGAGGCCATTGAAGTCGTACGCGACATGCTGGCGCGGCACCCCGATCATGCGCATCTGCACACGGTTCTCTTCATCTGTCTGTTCGTTCACGGCGACTGGTGCGCCGCGTGGCCGCACAACGAATGGCGATTGAAGGAGCCGGAGGTGCTTAAGCACCTGTTGCCGACCCAGCGGCTGCGCTGGGAGGGTGAGGATCTCGCCGGCAAGACGATCCTGCTGCAATGCGAGCAGGGATTCGGCGACATCATCCAGTTCGTGCGTTATGCGCCGATGGTCAAGGCACGGGGCGGCCGCGTAATCCTCCGTGCACCTCAGCAGCTGCTGTCACTGATGCGATCCGTGCCCGGTATAGACGATCTCTTCAGCAACGAGGAGACGGCGCCGGCGTTCGACCTGCACGTGCCGTTGATGTCGCTGCCGCTCATCTTCGGAACACAAAGCGACACGGTTCCGGCGCCGGTCCCCTATATCACACCGGATCCGGGGCGGGTCGCGCAGTGGCGCGAGCGTCTGGCGAACTACGCCGGTATCTCCGTCGGCTTGGTCTGGCAAGGCAATCCGGCGCATCCCAACGACTGGCACCGCTCGATCCGGCTCGGCCAGTTGCGACCCTTGCTCGACTGTCCGGGTGCGCGGTTCGTCAGCCTGCAGATCGGTCCCGGCGAACAACAGGTGCAGGAGTTCGCCGGCCGTATCCTCGATGCCGCTCCGCTGATCGATCCGACGTCGTTTGCCGACGTGGCGGCGATCATCGCCAATCTCGATCTCGTCATCACGGTCGACAGTGCGATTGCGCATCTCGCCGGCGCTATGGGCAAGCCGGTTTGGATCCTGCTTGCCAGCTCCAGTGATTGGCGTTGGCTCAAGGATCGCGCGGATACGCCCTGGTACCCGCAGGCGCTGCTGTTCCGGCAGAAGGACGCGGGCGACTGGGCCGGCGTGGTTGCTCGGCTGCGCGCCGCACTGTGGTCCTTCGCCGGCTCCAGTGCTTCGTCTTCGATGGGCGGGAACGCAGATCCGGTGATCGCCTCGGCGTTGCGGATGACGGCGAGCCCACGCGAAGCCAGTCCGGTCCTCTGCGATGCATTGTTCGTCGAGGCCTGTCGCCAGAACCGCACAGGACATCTCGATCGATCGAAGGCGCTGTTCGAGAAGGTTCTTTCTCTTGACCCCGGTCATGTCAACACATTGTGCAATCTCGGCGCGTTGGAACTTGTTTTGGGTAACGCGAGGCGTGCGCACACTTTGCTGCACACTGCGGTCACCCAGGCTCCTGATCTCGCACCGGCACGCATGGCGTTGGCCGATGCGTTGATGGCCGCTGAGAAAGCCGAGCAGGCGCTCGCGCAGTATCGCAGGGCGATCGAACTGGCGCCTGCGAGCGCCGATGTTCATGTAGCGTACGCCAATGCGCTGTGCAAACTCGGCGACAACGGGCACGCAAGCGGCATGCACGCCGACATGACAAGGCGTCTCATCGGTCAGCATTATCGCAAGGCGTTGGAACTCGCGCCCGTCAACGATACGGTGCATGCCAAATATGCGTTGGCGCTATGCGGGTTTGGCGATTTCGACACTGCGATGACGCACTTCCTCGCAGCAACGAAGATCAATCAGCAGCAATCGTCCGAGTTCTACGAAGCCCTGGGCCGTGCCTGCGTCACGCGAGGCAACCTGCATGGCGCCGAAATCAGCCTGAAACATGCGATTGCACTCGATCCCAGCCGTGTGACCGCTCATTGTGCTCTGGGCGATCTCTCGCTCGCACGTCAACAGCATGATGAAGCGGAAGCCAGTTTCCGTACAGCGCTGGCGTTCGATACGCAAAGCGTCGTGGCCTTGCAGGGAATGGAACGTGTGCAGGCGTCACAGCGGACGGTGATCGCGAGCGGAATTTCGTGACGTGGGTGTCGTTGCGAGCGACAGCCATCTTGCTGGCGCGCAACGTTGCGTCGTCGATGGAACCTGGCGAACGGGATTTGCGATCGACGCCGCTTCGAGTGTAGCAAAATCAACGCTCGCTTCGTGTCGAAGAAAACAAATGCATGTCATCGTCTGTAGCGAGGTGTGTCGCAAAATAACTGCTCGTTGTGGTTTCATTGCCGTGTCATTTACTGCGGCTAGAAACGGCGCGACCGGATGGAAGCGTCTCAAATGCCGCGGTTGGGGATGGGGTCCCTGGAATGAGCGACACCACTCGAGCGGCGTTGCTCACACTCCTCGTCGCAAGTTACGACGACCTCAAACAACGTTTGACGCGTCGGGCCGGATCGGCCGATCTTGCCAACGAAGCCTTGCAGGACACGTTTCTGCGCTTGAGCAATGCGGATGGAATCGGACCCGTTCGCGACCTCCATGCATATCTGTTCCGCGTGGCGATGAGCGCCATCAGCAATCGTCGGGTGGCGGAGCGGCGGCGCCGCGTGGTGCGCGAAGCGGACCCGCTGTTCGATCTTCCGGACGAAACGCCGGGTCCGGACCGGATCATCGAGGCGCGTTCGGAGATCAACGCGCTCAAGCGCTCCATCGAGGAGTTACCGGCCCGGCGTCGCGAGATATTCATGGCGATATGCGTTGAAGATGCGCCGCTGAGGCTCGTCGCGGAGCGCTTTGGCGTCAGCGTTCGGACGGTGCAGGTTGAGCTCAAGCAGGCGTTGGCGCATTGCGCGATCTGTCTCGATCGCAACGCGCGGATGTCTGGAGTTGCGTTTCGGCGTCGAGGTCCGTTCGGCCAGCGGGATCACGCGCCGCGGGCCCCGCTGGGCGATGAAACTACGGTGCTGGCACAGCGGTTGCCGTTGGGCGACGGCAGGTGACATGCGATGGATCAGCAGGCTCACAGCGTCGGACATCATGCCTCGACCAGCGGAACGAGCCTGGTCGATCGAGGGGCAGCCATGGCAGTGCTTGAAAGCAATACGGCTGCGACGCCGCCGATCGACTTCATGACTTATCTTGCCGGCAAGGGCGCGTTGCGCGACGGGCAGAAGGAAGACATCGCCGGTCGGACCCGCAACGCCGACGGATCGGCAGGCAATGTCGATTGGAGCGCCGTCACGAAACTGACCCCCTCGGCGCTGGCGGACGAACTCGCAAGCTTCTATCGATGTGATCGTGCCCGTCGCGACGATCTGGTGGATGGGCGCTTCGCCGGCGGCGAGATGTCGACCCGCTTCCTCAAGGAGGAGCGGCTGTTTCCCTATGAAAGCGCAGCCGGAAAGTTGCGCCTTGCAGTGGTCGTTCCGATCGATGACGAGACCGTGCGGGCGGTCGAGTTGGTGTTGCGCCGACCGGTCGCGCTCGCGGTGGCAACCGCCGAAGACCTGGAGGCGGCGCTTGCATTGCGGCTCGAGGCGGAGCAGCCCAGCGATGCTCAGGAAGCCGGCGCGAGCGCGGGCGAGGACAACCTCGACAATCTGCGCGACCTTGCGCGCGGTGCGCCGGTGGTACGGGCGCTGGATGACTTGTTGCGCCTCGCTGTCGAGCAGCGGGCGACGGATCTCCACATCGAGCCGGCGGGGAATGCGTTGCAGGTGCGATTGCGCGTTGACGGCATGCTGAAGCATGTGGCGGCGCCGCCGATCAGCATGGCGAAGGGAATCTTGTCGCGCCTCAAGATCATGGCCGGCCTTAACATCACCGAACGTCGGCTGGCGCAGGACGGGCGTGCCCATATCGTGGTCAGCGGCAACGAGATCGATTTGCGCGTCGCGACCATGCCCACGATGCACGGCGAATGCGCCGTCATTCGGTTGTTGCGCAAGGGAGCAGGGTTGGTCTCGATCGACCAGATCGGCCTCAGCGCGCGCAACGAATCGATTCTGCGCAAGGCGTTGCAGGCGCCCTATGGCATGGTCATCGTCACCGGACCGACCGGATCGGGCAAGACCACGACGCTCGCGGCGTCGCTGGCGGTCATCAATGAGGCGACCCGCAAGATCCTGACCGTGGAGGATCCGGTCGAGTACCAGATTCCCGGCATCACCCAGACCCAGGTGCATCCCGGGATCGGATTGACCTTTGCGTCGGCGTTGCGCTCGTTCATGCGGCTCGATCCCGACGTCATCATGGTCGGTGAAATGCGCGATTCCGAGACCGCTCATATCGGCGTCCATGCCGCGCTGACCGGGCATCTCGTCCTGACGACGTTACACACCAACACCGCGGCGGGCGCGATCACGCGGCTGATCGACATGGGCATCGAGAGCTTCCTGCTGGCGTCGTGCGCGCGGGTCATCGTGGCGCAGCGGTTGGTGCGGATCCTGTGCGACCATTGCAAAGAGAGCTACCGATTGTCAGCCGCGGACGTGGCTGCCGACGAGCGCTATGCCGCGCTCGGGATTGCGGCGGGCGAGGTGGTCTGTCGTCCCAAGGGCTGCGACTGGTGCGGCTCGACCGGGTTCCGCGGGCGCAAGGGCGTGTTCGAGATCATGGAGATTGGTCCGCCCGTGCGACGGGCAATCGGGCCGAAGACCGATGCCTCCGAGCTCGAGGCCGTGGCGCGGGCTGCGGGGATGACGTCGATGACCGAGGACGGCATCGAAAAGCTGCGCGCCGGCCAGACCACGCTCGATGAAATCTTCCGCCTGACCACGAGTCTGTAGGTGGATCATGCCGCACTACCGCTACCGGGCGTTGACCAAGGCCGGCGAGATCATTCTCGGCGACGTCGAGGCGCCCTCCCGCGAGGAGGTGTTGCGGCGGATCGAATATCTCGGCCATCTGCCGGTCGAGGCGGAGGTCGCGGGCCGCAACGTGCTTCGCGCCGGCATTTCCAGTGGAAGCTTGCCCAAGCAGCGCGAGCTGACCACCTTTCTTCGACTGCTCGCTTTGCTGCTCCGCTCGGGATTGACGCTTGAGGCCGCGTTGCAGACCCTGGAGGAAGACACCAACAAGGCGGTGGCTCGCTTTGCCGGCGGGTTGCGCTCGGCAGTCTCGGGCGGCGACGGCTTTGCCGAGGCGCTGGAGCGCTATAACCAGGTCATTGAGCCGATCTATATCGCGATGGTGCGTGCCGGCGAAGCCTCCGGCAAGCTCGAAGTGGTGTTGCGGGCGATCGTCCAGGACCGGACGCGGCGCGAGCAGCTGTCGCAACGGATATCGGGAGCGATCCGCTATCCGTTGTTCCTCGTCGGATCGGCGCTGGTGATCCTGTTCTTCTTCCTGCTCTACGTGGTTCCACAGTTCGAGTCGGTGTTCTCGGAATTGCGCGGCCGGCTCAATTCGGGGGCCGCCTTTGCGCTCACGATGTCAACCTGGCTGCGCGCCAACCTCAATACTTTTCTTGGCTCCTGCACCGCGGCGCTGCTGCTCGGCTGGTTCATCTTGCGCCAGCCGGCGGCACGGGCTCGGGTGATGGAGGTGCTGGTGACGATTCCCGGCGTGTCCGGGCCGATGCACGACCGTCGCACCGCGCGCTTCATCGGTACGCTGGGGCTTCTGGTCGAGAACGGCGTCGCGCTCCCGACCGCGCTCAAGATCCTGCGCGATATCATCACCGAGCCCCGTTACGCGGCCGCGGTCGAGCGGGTGCATGAGCAGGTGCGCAACGGCCGCCGCTTCATCGAGGCACTCGCCGAGAGCGACCTGGTGCCGCCGCTCGCGGTGCGCATGCTCCGGGTCGGTGACGAAACCGGTGACCTGTCGGCGATCGCGCAGCACGCCGCGGAGCTCTACGAGCAACGGCTTGCGATCGGGCTTGACCGGTTGATGGGCGCGATCGGACCCATCACCATCATCGCGGTCAGTATCGGCATCGGGACGCTGGTGGTGTCGATCATGAGCGCGCTGCTCAGCATCACCGAACTCGCGATGTAGGAACAGCTGATGGCGCCAACGCGAACCGCGGGTTCATGTGCCGGCTTCACCCTGATCGAGATGATGGCGGTGATGCTGATCATTGCGATGTTGGCTTCGCTGGTGGTGGCCATGGTCCCCGGCACCGGGCGTGGCAAGTTGAAGGCATTGACGCTGCAAACGGCGGCCTTGCTGCGCCGCGAGCGGCTTGCCGCCGTTCTCACCGGACAAAGCCGCCGGGTGTCGCTCGATGGGAATACGCGAACGATCGTGGGGCCGAGCGGGGCTGTCGCGATTCCGCGCGATGTCGTGGTCGATGTGGTCGGCGTCGACGAGCTCTGGTCGGGACGACGGGCGGTGGTCCGGTTCGAGCCCGATGGCGCATCGACTGGCGCGATCCTGAAGTTCTCCTGGGAGAATGTGCGCTATGAGGTCGACGTCAACTGGTACAACGGCCGTGTTGCGGTCGATCTGCCCTGACTCGCGCAAGACGCGGGCCGGGTTTACGCTGATCGAGGCGCTGGTGGCGTTGGCGCTGCTGCTGGCCTTCGTGTCTGTGGTCGGGCCGCATCTGTTTTACGCGCGCCGCATTGCCGACAAGATCGATGACCGGATCGCCGCGCAGATGTTGTTGCGCACGATCCTCGATGCGCCGTTCGATCGTTCGGGTCTCGCCAACGGACCGCGCGAGGGCGAGACGGGTGGGCTGCGGTGGTCGATCGCAGCCGAGCCGATGTTTGTCGATGCCATGGTCCCGCAGCGCGAGGAAGCCACACCCGTCCCGGCAGACAAGAACAGGCAGCCTGCCACCAAGCGTCCAAATTGGATCGCATTCCATCTCGTTGCGACCGTGTCGTGGGCTCCCGGGCAAATGGTAAGCGCCGACAGCCTGCGGCTCGGTTTGGGAGCTGACGAATGATGGTGGCCATTCAGTCCGGCGTCCGCACGACACGCGGCTTTACCCTGATCGAAGTGCTCGCCGCGCTGGCTATCGGGTCGGCTGTGATTGCCGCGACCGCGATGCTGATCAACAACGTTGCACTCAATTTCGACCGCAGAACCGGGTTGGTGGGGAAAGCCGATCAACTGCTGCTCGCTGTCGACCGCATTGCGGCAGACCTTGGTTCGGCCCGTCAGGTGCTTCAGTCCGGCAGCGGCGCCGATACGATTGTCGCCTTCAATGGCGACGCTGCCCAGGTGAGGTTCATCACCGGCAGCGGAAACCAGGGCGAAGAAGTGGTCAGCTTGCAGGTCGAGGAGACCGACGGGGTCAGCCATCTGGTCCGGCGCCGCGCGCGATCGCTGGGAGAACGTACCGCATTCGCGAGCGTCACGCTCGGCGATCCCGTCCAGTTGATCGAAGGACAGGTCGACATGAGTTTTACGTTCGGAAGCCTTGATTCGGATGGAACGCTGTCCTGGAACGAGACCTGGAGCGGGCGACCAATCCTGCCGCGATTGGTGCGGCTCACCATCCGTGACCGCGCGAGTGGAGCAGATCTGCTACGCGGCGTTCAGTTCGTGCTGCGCGCCGACGCGCCGATCGGCTGCGCCCAGGGCGAGGCCGGCGCTGAATGTGTGTCCGGCAAGCCGGCGGCGCCCAAGCAAACCGAGCCGGCGAAGGATGCGCCGGCGGGAGGGCGTGGATGAGCAGTCGGCGCTCGCAACGCGGCATGGTATTGCTCGTCGTGCTATGGGCGATAGCGCTATGTTCCGCGCTCGTCATGGCGACATCCACGACCTTTCGCAGCCTGGCTGGGATTGTCCGGATTGATCGGGATCGGGTGCAGGGCGGTGCGCTGCTGACGGCGGGGCTCGAAGGGGCTGCCGGTATCGTCGCGGCGCTGCGAGGCGGCCTGCTCACCGAGCGCAGCGTCACGCTGGCATTTCCGACCGGATCGGTGCGGGTGACGGTGACGGACGAGGGCGGCCGCATCGATATCGGAAAGGCTCCGGTCGAGCTGCTGACATCGCTGCTGCGATATGTCGGCGCCGAGGACGAGGATGCGCGGATCGTCGCGCAACGGATCGTCGCGCGTCGCGAAACGGTGACGCAGCCACGGCCGGACGATACGGCGAAATCGCCGGCGCCGGCCGGCAAGGCCGAGCAGCCGCCGGCGGCCGCCGGCACAATGCCATTCACCGACATCAGGCAGCTTGCCGATATTCCCGGCATGCAGCCGGAATGGATCGCGGCGATGACGCCGCTGATCACGGTGTTCGGCAGCGAAACCATCAACCCGCTCACCGCGCCGGTTGCGGTGCTGCGGGCGCTGCCGTCCTTCGATGCGTCGCGGCTTGAAGCCATTCTCGACATGCGCAACACGCCGTTCGTCGATCCGGATCGTCTCGCATTCGTTCTCGGCCCGGCGCAGAAATACCTGAAGGTGCAGCAGAACAACGTCGTCGCGGCGGACCTGATCGCGAGCACGACTGACGGGTACACCGCCGCGGCGAAAGCCTACATCGTGCTGCTCCGCGACGACAAGCAACCTTACCGGGTTCTTGCCTGGACCCCGGTGTCGCCATTCGCCAGGACCGGATTCGTCGCATCGCTGGAGCCTCGTCCATGAGCATCGACGCGATCATGAGGCGCTGGATCGACATTCTTGCCCGGCTATGGCTGGGCGGGCAGGAGCGGCGCCGCGCTCGACACTCCATCAGAGTCACGCGGGAAAGCGGCGAATGGGTCCTCGAAGACGCCAGGCGAGCGCAAAGGACGAAGTCTGCGACCGGACCCGGCGGCGCAACGCTGCCGGACGACGTCGTGCGGGCCGCGCAAGGATCGTTCGTCATTCTCGAGCTTCCAGGTTCCGAAATCGTCTCTCGCTCGCTGAGTGTACCAGCCCAGGCACGTGATCTGCTGCCGGGCATCGTCCGCAATCAGATCGAGCGGCTATTCCCATGGCGCGCGAACCAGGCGGTCCATGGCTTCAACGTCGTGAGCAGCGATGCGAGCACTCTCAACGTGCGGGTTCTCCTCACCTCGCGCGCGGCGCTCGACGACGCCTGCAAACAGCTCGGCGCGCTGGGGTTACGTGTCGATCGTGTCGTCGCGGGAAATGGCGGGACCGACGCCGCTCCCGAGATCACATTGTGGTCACGGCTTGCCGACACGACCGACGCCAGCCTTTCCAGGGTGCGGAGCGCCGTCGGCGGCCTGATGGCGGTGGCAGTCTGCCTGACCGTGGTCGTGAATGTCTGGGCTTTCATGACTGCGGCATCTGCCGACAGCGAAAGCGATGAGGTCGGATCGCGCCTTGCGGCGTTGCAGCGTCAGATCAGAGGCAGTTCGTCACGGGAGTCGATCGCCGCGCTCGCACCGCCCGAACGGGCGCATGCCCTGAAGGAGACGTCGCCAGTCGCGGTGGTGGTCGTCGAGGCGCTGTCGCGCGCGCTGCCGGAGACGTCTTATCTCACCGAATTAAACATGGATGGCTCGACGCTGCGCATCGTCGGCCTGGCCGGCGACGCACCGTCGCTGATCGCGCCGCTTGAGCAGTCGGGGCACTTCAAGGATGTGCATTTCTTTGCGCCGACGACACGCAACGCCGATGGCGCACGCTTCGTGTTCCATATCGAGGCGCGCGTCGAGCCGCACGTTAGGATCGATGGGGAATGAACGTGCTGAAGCTGAAGTTCAATCTCGGCGTTGTCAGTAGTTTCAACCGGGATCAACTCTTCGCGGTCGGCGGCTTCTGCGCGCTGCTGATGGTCTGCGTGGTCACCGTGGTGGGAGCGCTCGGGTCGCGCGCCGACGCATTGCAGCACCTGACCGAGCAGCGTGACCAGCTCGCAGCCCTCGAGGCGCGATCGAAGTCGGCACCAAGCCGCCGCGTGCAGGCGCAGAACCGGGCCGCTCCCGTGGCGGCGTTCCTCGATGCGCCGACCAGCGGGCTCGCCACGGCGCAGTTCCAGGCCTATTTGTCCGACCTGGTCGCAAGCCAGCGCGCGGTGCTGGTCGCGTCCGGAGTTCCCGCCGATCGCGACGACAAGACCGATGCGATCAGGCTCCAAATTTCTTTCAATGCGACGCTTCCTGCCTTGCAGTCGCTGCTCTATCGGCTTGAAAGCGGCGTCCCTTATGTCTTTGTCGACGCCCTGCTGGTCCAGCCCGGCGGATCCGCCGAGCGCACGGCCGGCGATGCGGTATTGAAAGTCAGTTTGACGGTGCACGCCTTCTGGCGTCGCAAGACGGCGTGAGCGGTCCAGTCCCGCGTCGACGCTATTCCGCTGCCGCTCTCAGCTGACCACGGAAGTAGTCGATGGTCTTCTCGAGGCCATGGTTGAGATGAATGGTCGGTTCCCAACCGAGAACCGAGCGGGCCAATGAAATATTCGGCTGCCTTTGACGCGGATCGTCCGACGGTAGCGGGGCGAACACCAGCTTGCTGCGCGATCCGGTCATCGCGATCACCTGTTCGGCCAGTTGGCGGATGGTGAACTCGCGCGGATTGCCGATGTTGATCGGCCCCGTGAAGTCGTTCGGCGTGTTCATGGTCCGGATCATGGCTTCGATGAGGTCATCGACATAGCAAAAGCTGCGGGTCTGGCTGCCATCGCCGTAGATCGTGATGTCATTGCCCGCTAGCGCCTGAACAATGAAATTCGACACGACACGGCCGTCATTGGGATGCATCCGCGGGCCGTAAGTGTTGAAGATCCGCACAACCTTGATCCGCAGCCCGTGCTGGCGCCAATAGTCGAAGAACAAGGTCTCGGCGCAACGCTTGCCTTCGTCGTAGCAGGAACGCAGCCCGATCGGGTTGACGTGACCCCAGTAGGACTCGACCTGCGGATGGATCTCGGGATCGCCGTAGACTTCGGAGGTCGAGGCCTGGAGGATCTTTGCCTTCACGCGCTTGGCGAGCCCAAGCATGTTGATGGCGCCATGGACGCTGGTCTTGGTGGTCTGGACCGGGTCGAACTGGTAGTGGATCGGGGAGGCAGGACAGGCCAGATTGTAGATCTGGTCCACTTCGACATAGAGCGGGAAAGTCACGTCGTGACGCATCACCTCAAATCGGGGATTGCCGATCAGGTGCGCGATGTTGCCCCTGCTGCCGGTGAAATAGTTGTCCACGCAAAGCACGTCGTGACCCTGTTCGACGAGCCGCTCGCACAAATGTGAGCCAAGAAATCCGGCGCCGCCGGTCACCAGCACCTTTGCCACGTCAATCTCTCTTCATGTCCGACGATGCTGATGATGGTTGCCAGGTCCAGGGATGCCGGTGTGCCGGAACGTAGCCCGCGACATGCGAGCAGTCTCCGCTCTGCGACCCGAACACTGTCCACTGCGTTACCTTCCAGACCTCGCGGCGGCGAAGGGACGCCCCTGCAATCACACAATTGTTCCAGGGTGCAACCACGAATTGAATGTCATAGCAGCCGGGTGCGATGCTGGAGACGGTATAGAACCGTGACGGCGGCAGCGCCTCGGTGAACTGGTCCGGTCCCCAATGCGCGGCTCCGCATGGTGACACGTAGAGGTGCTGCAATGGCGTGTTGGAAGCGTTGACGATGGTAAATTCAGCTGCATTCGCGGCGGAGCAGAGGATTGCCGCCGCCGTCACGACAAGATGTCGAAAGCAAGACTGATACATGGGAGATGACGCACTGCGGACATTCATTGCAGTTTCTGTCGCGTGAGCTGCGTATGAACGATAGCATCGATACCATTGCAGTTTTGTGGCAGTTCGCGTTGTAATTGTCTTGCTGGAAGCGCGAGAGATGGTCGTTGGCCACTCCGGGCGAAGCGCGTCCTTCGCCGCACAAGGACATGATGGCCGTCAACGCGCAGTCAAGCATGGCTTGATCTATCGGTCGCAATCGGGGCATGAAACTCTGTTGCTGGTTCGGCCTGCCGTGTCGAACGACATTGTTGGCCGGAGCGCTGCAATGACTTGCCGTCCAATTTTCGCATGGGGTGTCTCGCAGATGAAAGACCAGCTTGGCGCGGCGACGTCGCGGCATGCCGCGAGTTCAGGACGGGCAAGGCGGTACATGCCTTGGCTAACCTGGAAGTTCCTCACTTTGGCCCTTGTCGCCTTCACTGCGACATGGCTCGCCCCCGCCCCGTCGTCCGCGCAGGTCGCCTGGCGATTTGCGACCGAATACCCCGAGCGCAATATCTCAGGCGTGGGTTTGACGACCTTTGCGCGGTTGGTTTCGCTCCGAACAAACGCAAGCGTCACGATTGCCAACACGTTTGACGATCAGCTCAAGATCGGATCGGCGAGGATGTTCCAGGCGGTCGAGGACCATCGGATCACCGGCGGCGACGCATTCGCCGGTCCGCTCGAGGCGTCCGACGCTCTTTTTGGCCTGGCCTCACTTCCGTTCGCCGTGCAATCCGTCGATGCGGCAAAGGCTGCAAATGCCCGCGCCCGTCCGCTCTACGAACGGGCGCTTGCCCGGCGCGGCATGCGGCTGCTCTACATCACGATTTGGCCTTCCACGGGGCTTTGGAGCAGCCGTCCGATCGCAAGTGCGGATGATCTGCGCACACTCGCGGTGCGAACCTACGACAACAATTCGGCGCAGGTGCTGCGCTCGGCCGGCGCCGCAGCGGAGTACCTGTCGTTCAATGAGGCCGTTGCGAAAGTGAAGAGCCATCAGCTCAATGCCATCCTGACGTCTGGCGACGGCGGGGCAGGAAGGAAGCTATGGGACGATCTCGCGTACTTTACGCCGATCAACTACGCGATTCCGATTTCGATCGCCTTCGTCAGCGCGGAGGCGTTCGAGGCGCTGCCGAAGCAAGTCCAGGATGAGGTGCTACAGGCCGCAGCGGAAACCGAGGCCAGCCAATTCGAGCTGCTCGCGACCCGGACGACGGAGAACTATGCACGGATGCGCGAAAACGGTGTCACGATCGCGGATCCTGCGCCGGCCGCGGTGATCGCCGCGCTCAAGAAGGGCGCGGAAGCCCCCATCGCGCTATGGAAGACGAAGGTTCCTGTCGAGGCTGCCGGCATCGTCGATTGGGTGTTGCGGCAGAACTAGACGCGGCGGTCTTCGTCGATCTCTAATGTCGCAGCGCGAGGGTCGAGCAGCCGCAACCTCCGACGGTTCGGCTTGCCTCGAAGCGTGGCGCCGACAGGTGTAAGTTTCGATGGACGTGGAACTCGAAGGTGCCGGCGAGCGCCGTTTCGATCGCGCTCAGATGGACATCGCCGTCTTCCAGCAGCGCGTGGCCGTGGCCCGCAGAGAACAGGGCGCCTCTGACGAAGACGGGAAAGAACGCAGCGCTGCCGATGCCGAGGTCTTCGTCGTCGAGATGACCGCTGAACGGGCGTCGATCCCAGTCGCTTGGCGGAGCGACGCTGAAATTGCCGAAGCAGGGCGAGAGCGTGAGTTCGCGTCCCCATGGCAATCGCGCGACGTTGCGGGCCCGGTCGAGCGCCACATATTGTCGGCAGAAATCCAATGAATTGGCGGCGGGAATCCGCATGTTCCAGCCCCAATCCGCCCGTAGCCGAATATCGAGAATCCGCACTTCCAGCACATCACCAGGCTCGGCATCCCGAATATGGACGGGACCGGTCAGCAATCGCGGAGCCGCGGGCGAACTGCCTTGCGTCGCGACGGCGGTGACGTCAGCGGGTACGCCAGGCATCTCGTCCGGTTCGGCAGGTAGCGTTTCGATCGTGACGCGGTCGCCGGAAGCGATGCTGATCACAGGATCCTGCGGTCGGTCCCGTGAACCCCAATGCAGGTTCTGCGGTGTCGATGACAGATAGTGGTCCATTATGTGCCGCCTAGTCACTTGATTGTTCGGTTGGGCAGAGTGCACGGCATGGCCTCCGCCGCACGGCAACGCGGGCCACGTGCCGCAGGGCGTCCTGAGGGGGAAGCGCAGGCTCAAATGCAAACTGCATGGGTCTTTGCAGGCATGATCCATGCCAAAGGTTTGCCTGTACCGATCGCGCTCCGCGAACTGATCAGCGATCAGCAAAACTCCGCGCAGCAGGACGTTCGCAATCGCCCCTGATGCGGCGCGCGCCGGTCATCGGTTGAGCAGAGAAGCCAAAAATAATGGCAGCAGCTTTTCCATGACGAGTGCTGCGCCGATACCGATCGATGCAAGCGCGTTGCGCTGGCTCGGGCCGGGTCGTGTCCCGAGGCAGGACTCCCATCCAGTTTTGCAGAGCAGGCATCGGCATTCGGGCCAGGGCGCTCAAGGCCCCACTTGGCTCGCGTTCCTCGCAGGCCTTGATTTTAGGGCGGCAGCTCCAGTTGGCGGGAAACCAAAATTTCCACTTGTCGTATGAGCCTAACATTAGTACGATAGGCTCAATTAGTGAGGCTCGCGACCGAGCCCTCGACCGCTACCGGTTTCCCCGACAAGGAGGTTGTTTTGCCGGATACCCTGGTGGAGCCGTATGACCGGCTCCGAGAGAACATGTCGCGGCGCGACCGGAGTTTGCGCGAAAAGGTTGTCTCCCTCGAAGAGGCCGCTCGATTCGTCCAGGACGGCATGAAAGTCGGCGTCGGCGGCTCGACCATGTCGCGTACGCCGATGGCGCTGCTTTGGGAACTGATCCGGCAGCATCGCAAGGACCTCTCGATCTCGCGATGCATCGTGTCGACCGACGGCGATCTCGTTTTCGGATCGGGGATTGCCAACCGCGTCGTCACCAGCTGGTTCGCCCAGGGCATCCTTTGGGGTCTTTCCAAGGTGATGCGCCATCACGTGGAGAAGGGCGACAAAGCCTACGAGGAATGGAGCCATATGGCGATCGGCATGCGGTTTCGCGCCGGCGGCATGGGCGTGCCGTTCCTGCCGACCCGCGCCATGCTCGGATCCAACATCATGGACCAGCGTCCAGAAGCCAAGCAGATGGACTGTCCGTTCACCGGCGAGAAGGTCTTGCTGGTCCCGGCGCTCAATCCCGATGTCGCGCTGATTCATGTCCAGCGTTGCGACGCCTACGGCAATGCCCAGATCGACGGTCTGCAGTTCATGGACATCGATCTCGCGCTCGCTGCGAACAGCGTGATCCTGACCACCGAGCGCATCGTCTCGAACGATCAGATTCGTCGCGCTCCCGACCAGACCAAGATCCCGTTCTTCTGCGTCGATGCGGTCGTCGAGGTCCCTTACGGGTCCGCGCCGCACGAATGCTACGGCGTCTATGAGCCGATGATGCGCCACATGGAAGCCTACGTGGCGCAGGTCAACGGAGATCCCGTGAAAGGCATGCAGGAATATCTCGACCGTTATTTCTACAGCCCGAAATCCTGGAACGAATATCTCGCCCTGATCGGCATGGATGAACTGCTCGAGGCGACGCAGAAGGGCAGGAGCATCTACAATGACTGAAGCCCAACGCTACACGGCGAGCGAGATTCTCGCGATCCTCAGCGCGCGCCAGCTGACGGACGGCCAGGTTGTCTTCGCCGGCATCGGCGTGCCGCTGCTGGCGGCAACCCTGGCGCAGCGCACGCGCTGTCCCGCGCTGACCATCCTGTTCGAAGGCGGCGTCATCGGCGCGTTCGTCGAGCCCGGCAAGCTGCCACCGTCCACCAACGACCAGCGTTGTACCAAGCGCGCCAACATGGTGCTCGGCAGCGCCGACGTGCTGCTGCTGCTGCAGCGCGGCTATGTCGACGTCGGCTTCATGGGCGGCGCGCAGATCGACCAGTTCGGCAACCTGAATTCGTCCTTCATCGGCGATCCGGCCAACCCGAAGACCCGTCTGCCCGGCACCGGCGGCGGCAACGACATCTCGAGCCTGACCAACATGATCGTCGCGATGAAGCACGAGAAGCGTCGTTTCGTCGAACATGTCGACTTCATCACCAGCCCCGGTTTCATCCGCGGCGGCACCAGCCGGCGAGACTCCGGCCTGCCGAGCGGCGGGATGTGGCGCGTCATCACCGAGCTTGCGATCTTCGGCTTCGATGACCGCACGCGTCGCATCAAGGTTCTGGCGCTGAACCCCGGCGTCAGCCGCGAAGAGGTTCAGGACAATACGGGCTTCAGGCTGGACTTCGACGAGAAGCTCCACGTCACGTCGCCCCCGACCGATCACGAACTCGAGACGCTGCGCATTCTCGACCCCGAACGTCTTTTCACGGCCTAAGCCCAAGTTCCGGAGATATATCGATGACCCTTGCCAACACGTTTGGTATCGCCGCCCGCAACTTCACCGCCTATCCCGAAATGCCGAACGCGCGTGCCCTCGTCGAGTACGGCGTGCGGGTCGAGGAATTGGGCTACGATTCGGTCTGGGTGTGGGACCACATGCTGCTCGGCGTCGAGCCGAACTTTCCGATCATCGATTCGCTGACGGCGCTCACCGGCATTGCGGCGCGCACCAAGCGGATCAAGATGGGCACCGGCATCCTCGTGCTGCCGCTGCGCAACGCGGTCGCGCTCGCCAAGCAACTGTCTAGCATGGACCAACTGTCCGACGGTCGCCTGATCATGGGAATGGCGTCGGGCTGGTACAAGCGGGAGTTCGACGCGCTCGGCATTCCCTTCGAGAAGCGCGGCAAGATCATGGACGAGAACCTCGAGATCATGCGGCGGCTCTGGACGGAGGCGTCGGTCAGCGGCGAATACATGCGCCACAACATCTCGAAGGCAGTGATGTATCCGAAGCCGGCGCAGCCGCAGATCCCGCTGCTGATCGGCGGCTATGCCGATCCGGTGCTCAAGCGCGCCGCCGTCAACGGTGACGGCTGGTTGACCTATTTCTATCGTCCGGCCGACTTCAAGAAGTCCTGGGACAAGATCGTCAACTTCGCCAAGGAGGGCGGCAAGGACCCGTCCAAGCTCCTGAACGCGTCCCAGCTGCCGATCATGATCGGCAAGTCGCGGCAGGCGGTCGAGGCCGACATGATGGATTGGCTCAACAAGGAATGGGACTTCCCGGCGCATAGCGATTGCAGCCGCGAGAGCGCCATCATGGGTTCGGTCGACGAATGCGTCGCGCAGCTGCGTGAGCACATCGCGATGGGCGTGCAGAAGATCATCTTCGTTCCCTACAAGTATCAGGCCGATCAGGTCGAGACGATCGCACGCGAGATCATTCCGCGGCTGCGCGCCAAGTAACGGTCCCGGCGACAAGCAAGAAAAGGCAAAAGAGATGACCGATCCCGTACGAAAGAAGATCCTCGACAAGGTCGATGCGTCGAAGGATCACGCCATCAAGTTCCTTCAGGATATGGTGGCGATCCCCAGCGTGACCGGCGATGAGGCCGCGATCCAGAAGCACATGCACGGCTATCTCACCAACATCGGCCTCGAGGTCGACATGTGGGAGACCGACTGGGAGCAGCTCAAGAAGCATCCGGGCTACCGCCCAGTCGATCGCGGCTACGAGAATCGTCCCAACATCGTGGCCACGCTGAAGGGTACGGGCGGCGGCCGCTCGCTGTTGCTCAACGGGCACACCGACGTGATTCCGGTCGGCAATGGCGAAGGCTGGAGCGACAATCCCTGGTCCGCATCGATCAAGAACGGGCGCATCTATGGTCGCGGGTCCTGCGACATGAAGAGCGGCGTCGCGAGCCATGTCCTCGCGGTGCAGTATCTCAAGGAGCTCGGGCTCACGCCCAAGGGCGATGTCATGATCAACATCGTCATCGACGAGGAGGTCAGCGGTCACGGCACGCTCGACACGGTGATCCGCGGCTACAAGGCCGACGCCGGCATCTCGGGTGAGACCAGCGACCTGTTCGTGCAGCCTGCGTGCATTGGTCGCATCTGGTTCCAGATCGACGTCGAGGGCAAGCCGGCCGGCATCCAGCAACGCTATCTCGGCATCAGCGCCATCGAGCTTGGCAACAAGATCGTCAAGGCGGTGCAGGAACTCGAAGACGAACGCGTTGCGACGGTCAAGCATGCGCTCTATCCGAGCGCCATTGACTCGCTTCCCTGCATCATCGGCAGCTTCCAGGCCGGAAACTATCCGAGCGCATTCCCGGCCAGCGCCGTCCTGAAGGGCTCGATCGGCACCGTTCCGAGCGAGGATCACGAAGCGGTCAAGCAGAGCCTAGTCAAGAAGATCGCAGAGCTCGCGGCCAGCGATCCCTGGATGAAGGATCACCCGCCGGTGGTCAAATTCGTCGGTTACGATGCGGAAGCTTCCGAGATCCCGGTCAAGCATCCGATCGTCCAGACGGTCTGCAACGTCTACACCGAGATCACCGGCAAGCCGCCGACGATCTCGGGGCGTCAAGGCGCCGCCGACACCCGCTTCCTCAACAAATACGCCGACACGCCGACGGTGATTTTCGGGCCCGGCTCGACGGCCGTGATGCATGCCAATGACGAGTACGTCTCGATCGACGATTATCTCACGGCGATCAAGGTCATGGCCTTGAGCATCTACGACTGGTGCAACTCCCCGAAATAGCGGCCAGGGCGAGCAGAATTCCGAAGGAGGCCCTGGTTGGGCCTCCTTCTTTTTTGGGATGTTGCAAACGCCTGGAAAGTGCGACTTGCTGCTCCCGGGAGAGCGCTGTCAGACTCGACGCTTTCGTCAATTGATGCTATCATATCAACAATAAGATGAATTCTGCTTCCTCGGAGAGGAGGAACAGAAGTTCACATACGGCAAAGAGGTGCACGGAATGGCGAAGCAAGGCGTAGGAGCTTCGATTCCCCGCAAGGAGGACGATCGCTTTCTCCGCGGGCGAGGCGAGTATGTCGGCGATATTCGCCTGCCCGGCATGCGCGATGTCGCGTTCGTTCGCAGCCCGCTTGCGCATGCGCGGATCAAGGACATCCGCATCCCGCCGCATCTTCGCGACAGCGTGTTCATTGCGTCCGATCTGGCGGCCGACACGCGCCCGATCCGCGCCGTCTCTGGTCTGCCGGGATTCAAGCCGTCGGACCAACCGATCCTTGCCTATGAAAAGGTCCGCCAGGTCGGCGAACTGATCGCGATGTGCGTTGCCGATACCCGCGCGGAAGCCGAGGACATCGCTGCCGCGGTCGAAGTCGATTTCGAGGAGCTGCCAGCGGTCCACGACATGCTGCTCGCGCGGCGTCCCGATTCCGCCCTGGTGCACGAGGAGTGGGGCGACAACGTTTTTCTCGAGACGTTCGTCGACATCAACATGGAAGCGGCCTACGACGCGCCGATCAAGATCACGCGCGAAATCTCGACCGCGCGCCAGAGCATGGCGCCCATGGAAGGCCGGGGAACGGTCGCCGTTTGGCACAAGCGGATGGACCAGCTGGTGCTGTACACCGGAAACCAGCAGCCGCATATCGTGCGCAACGGTCTGTCGGAATGCCTCAATCTCGAACAGCTGAAGATCCGGATCGTTTCGCCGGATGTCGGCGGCGGGTTCGGCTACAAGGGGATCGTGCTGACGGAGGATGTCTGTCTCGGCTGGCTTGCGATGCGCTGCGGCTATCCGGTGCGCTGGATCGAGGATCGCCGCGAGCATCTGACCGCAGGTGCAAATTGCCGTGAGCACCATTACAACATCACTGTCTACGCCGATCGCGACGGCAAGCTGCGCGGCGTCGAGTGCGAAGCCTCGGTCGATTCCGGCGCCTATTCGTCGTATCCGTTCTCGGCCTGCCTCGAAGCGGCGCAGATCGCCAGCATCCTGCCTGGACCGTACGATTTTCCGTCGTATCGTTGCCGCACCTGGTCGGTCTCGACCAACAAATGCCCCATCCTGCCGTATCGTGGCGTGGCGCGCACCGGCGTCTGCTACGCGATCGAACTGATGATGGATGCGATCGCGCATGAGTGTGGCCTCGAACCTTACGAGGTGAGGTTGAAGAATCTCGTGCGCCCCGAGCAGATGCCGTTCGACAACATCACCAAGAAGCATTTCGACAGCGGCGACTATCCGGAATCGCTGCGGCAGGCGCTCGACAAGATCGACCTTGCCGGCCTTCGCGCTAGGCAGAAGAAGGGCGAGCCCGATGGCCGGTTGATCGGCGTCGGTCTGTCGGTTTACTGCGAGCAGGGCGCCCACGGTACCTCGGTCTATGCAGGCTGGGGCATTCCGATGGTTCCGGGCCATGAGCAAGCGACCGCGCGCATGACGCCGGACGGTGGCCTCGAGCTTCGTATCGGCGCGCATTCGCATGGTCAGAGCATGGAGACCACGCTGCCGCAGGTCGCGAACGAAATCCTCGGCATCGACATCGCGCGGATCAAGCTGGTGCACGGCGATACCGAATACACGCCGTACTCGACGGGCAGCTGGGGATCGCGCTGCGCCGTGATGTCCGGTGGCGCCGTCGCGACCGCCTCGCGCGAGCTTGCCAAGCTCGTGAAGGGCATCGGCGCTCATTTGCTGCAGACCGACGTCGCCAATGTCAGGCTCGAGAACGGATCGGTCATCGGTCCGTCGAACAGCGTGACGATCGACGCGATCGCCCACACCTGGTACCGCCGGCCGCAAGACCTTCCAGCGTCGGTCGATCCGCGCGGGCTGGAAGTGACCATCGGCTACAAGCCGGCGAGGGATTCCGGCACCTTCAGCTACGCGACCCACATTGCGGTCGTCGCGGTCGATCCCGAGCTCGGCGACATCGAGCTGCTCGACTATGTGATCGTGGAGGATGGCGGCCAGCTCATCAACCCGATGGTGGTGGACGGCCAGATCTACGGTGGCCTTGCGCAGGGGATCGGCACCGCGATGTACGAGGAGATGAATTTCGACACTTCGGGGCAACCGCTTGCATCGACCTTCGCCGACTATCTGCTGCCCGGGCCGACCGAGGTGCCGGCGCCGAAAGTCGGTCACATGGAGACGTTGGCGCCGTACACGGAATTTGGCGTCAAGGGCATTGGCGAAGGCGGAGCGATCGCGCCACCCGGAGCGATCGGCAACGCCGTCAACGACGCCTTGCGTCCGCTTGGGGCACAGCTTCTGCACACACCGATGACGCCGCGCCGTGTGCTCGAAGCGATCCAGGCCGCAACCGAATCGCGCAAGGCGAAGCGTCCCGAACTGGCGGAAGGATTGCCGGCGTGAAGCCAGTCAATTTCGACTATGCGCGCCCCGATGGGGTCGATGCGGTCATCAAGCTGGTCTCCGACGATAGCCGGACCGTCAAGATGATGGCGGGCAGCCAGTCGTTGGGTCCGATGCTGAACCTGCGCCTGGTGCAGCCCGATCTCATCGTCGACCTCACCGGCGTGGAGGAGTTGCGCCGCGTCGAGGAGAAATCCGACGAGATCAGGATCGGCGCCTGCATCACCCATGCCGATATCGAGGACCAGCGCGTTCCGGATTTCACCCGGGGCGCGCTGCCGACGGTCGCGAACGGAATTGCCTATCGAGCCGTTCGCAATCGCGGCACGATTGGCGGCAGCTTGACCCATGCGGATCCGTCGGCGGACTGGCACTCCATTCTGGCAGCGCTGGGCGCAAAAGTCGTCCTGCGCGGTCCGAACGGCGAACGCACGCTTGCCGTCGAGGACTACATGCTCGGCGCTCTGGAAGCCGACATACGGCCGGGAGAGGTGCTCGTTCACGTAAGGATACCCAAACTCGGAAGATCGGCGCGCTGGGGCTATTTCAAGAGCTGCCGCAAGACCGGTGAGTTCGCTCACGCGATCGGATCCTTCCTCACCGATCCGGATCGTGGCGTGAGCCGGGCCGTGATCGGCGCGACGGAGAGCCGGCCCATCGTCATTACTGAAGCCGCCAACGTCATTGGCGATGGACGTGCGGAGCGTCCCGGCGAGCACTTCAACGATTGCGCGGTAGGCGAGATACTCGAAAAGGCCGGTATGGAAGACGCTCTCGACAGGAAGACCCACATCGCAGCGCTTCGTCGCGCGCTCGAGCAGGCGCGGCCGCAATGAACATGCTGAGTATCAACGTCAACGGAAAGTCCGTCAGCGCGGACATCCAGCCTCGAACGCATCTCGCCGATTTCCTGCGCGAGAAGCTCAACCTGACCGGCACCCATCTTGGATGCGAGCACGGCGTTTGCGGCGCCTGCACGTTGCTGGTCGATGGCGTGCCGACGCGCTCTTGCATCACTTTCGCCGTCGCTTGCCAGCAGGCCGAGGTCACGACGATCGAGGGCTTGGATGAAGACGAGATCACGCGCGAGCTGCGCGCCGCCTTCACCAGGGAGCACGGCCTGCAGTGCGGTTACTGCACGCCGGGCATGATCGTCTCGGCGCGGGACGTCGTGCTGCGCATGGATGCACCGACCGAGCACGACATCCGCATCGCGATGAGCGGCAATCTCTGTCGCTGCACCGGATATGTTGGCATCGTCCGCGCGATCCAGCAGGTAGTGAGGGAACGGCGGGCGCGCGGGATCGCGGCCATTCCGAACGGCAACCGGACCCGGCTCGGACCCTCGGGGTCCGGTCACGCCGCCGCCGTCGCCGCCACTGCCGTTGCGCCGGCAAAGCTGGTAGATGCTCCTCAGGTCGGGAATGCTCAGGCAGCGCCTGTCGCCGCCGCATCGTTGAAGGACACGAACTGGAAGCCGCAAACCAGCTTCACCGAGAGCTTCACGGTCGCGCATCCGGTCGGTCTGGTGTGGGACTTCTTCGCCAATATCGGGGCCGTTGCCTCCTGTTTGCCGGGAGCATCTCTTGCCGGCGAGCCCGTCGATGGCCATGTGAATGGGCAAATCAAGATCAAGGTTGGACCGATCTCCGCCGAATTCCAGGGCGTCGCAGACGTGACACGCGACGATGCCACGCGCTCCGGCACGATCGTTGGTGCCGGCAAGGACAAGCGAAGCAACTCGTCAACCCGCGGATTGATCGGCTACTCCGTGAAGCAAGGCGAGGCTCCGGACCAAACCAAGGTCGACTTGACCATCGGCTTCACCCTGACCGGTGCCCTGGCTCAGTTCAGCCGTTCGGGATTAATTCAGGATGTTGCCGGTCGGATCATCGCGGTCTTCGTGCAGAATCTCGAAGCGAAGCTTTCGCATCGGGCGGAAGGCGGGACGGGTGACGAGCCCACCATCGTTAAGGAATTCGATGCCGGTGCGTTGATGCGAACAATGGCACTGGACTATGTCAAACGTGCCTTCGGGTGGTTGTTCAGGCGCAAGTGAGGCGCATTCGCCGATAAAGCTCGCTTTGAGCGAGAAAAGGGACTATCTTACTGACATGAATAAGCTAGTCCCAAATTACGATCGCAGCCGCGTCCCCTTGTATGTCCAGGTGGCATCCGTCATGCGCCAACGTGTCGAGACCGGCCACTGGCAGGAAGGCGACAAGATCTCGACCATCGAGGAGCTTGAAGGCGAGTTCGGCGTGGCGAGGGTCACGATCCGGCAGGCGATCGAGATGCTGCGCAGTGAAGGTCTCCTCGACGCCCAGCAGGGACGCGGGACCTTCGTCTCCGGCAGGCCCAAGAACCGTCATTGGCTGAATCTCGCCAACGACTTCGAGTCGATGGTCGACTCGGTGAAGAGCAACGTTCTCAAGCGCGTCCATATCGAGGAGAACGTCGCGGCGCCGCAGCTCGCGGCACACGAAGGCAAGCCCGCCGAAGGCTACGCCTTCCTGCGAAGCGTGCAGTACAACGACGACGAACCGTTCTCCGTTGTCAATCTCTACCTGGCGCGCAATATCTTCGTGAAGGACCGCAAGCGCTTTACCCATACGGCCGCGCTCACCAAGATCATGGAGATGGATGATATCGAAATCGTCCACGCGCATCAGATCGTGACGATCGGCGTGGCGGATCCGGAGACGGCGGAGCTGCTCAAGATCGGATTGGGTGAACCGACCGCCGATTGTCGGCTCGTGCTCGTGGACAGCGATAACATCGCGGTCTATGTCGCCAATATCCATTATCACCGCAGCTGCTTCGCGCTTCGCGTCGATCTCATGGAAAAGAGCAAGAAGCGCACCAAGGCCTAGAGCCCGGACCGGAAGGGAGGAAGTCGCTCTTCCGGAAATATCGTCTCGAACAAGCAGATCAGATCATGATGCGATTCCAGACGATCGCACCATGATCTGGATGTCGCAGGTCAGACGCGATCAGGCCGCCGATTGCAGAACCGTAGCCGGCGACGATCCGACGATCTCCGTATAACGCGCCTGATCGGTTGCCCCTTCGGTGTTGATCAGGAGCACGCGCGAGGCGGGGCCGAGCCCAAGCTTGTCGCGGATGGCCTTGTCCCTCGTTGCCACGCGGAGCCCGGCAAGCCCGGCCGCTCCGCTTTCGCCGGCGACGATGGCCGGATCGCGATCCAGAGGGCGCGCGAGACTGCGCATCGCTTCGGCCGCGTCGTCCTCGCCGACAGTCATGAACCCATCGGCCTTGCGCGACAGGATTCGCCAGGCCACCAGCGACGGTTCGTAACATTCGAGCATCGCCATGATGGTCGGCTCGCCATGTGCGATCTTGGTGGGGTGCCCGGCCACCGCGCTCTCGTAAAGACAGGCCGCCCGCTCGGGCTCGACGACCACGAAGGTCGGCCGGTCCTTGCCGAACACGATCTCGAAATACCCGGCGACTGCCGCGGCAAGGCCCCCGACGCCGGCCTGGATGAACACATGAGACGGGCGATCCGGCATGTCCCGGAGGATTTCATTCAGCATGGCGGTGTAGCCCTGCATCACGAGGCCAGGGATGCGCTCGTATCCCGGCCACGACGTATCGGAGACGACGATCCAGCCATTGTCGCGGCACGTCTGATCGGCCACGGCGACCGAGTCGTCATATGTCCCGGTGACGCGTACGATCTCGGCGCCAAACCGCGAGATGGCCGCGACGCGTTCGTCCGTGACACCGCTGTGAACAAAGATGACGGCCTTCGCGCCGACCATCTGGGCGCCTGCGGCAACGGAGCGGCCATGATTTCCGTCGGTTGCGCATCCGACGGTCAGGCCCCGCGCGATGTCGCGAACCGCCGGTGTGCCGATCTCGCTGATGTCGACTGCGCGGCCGAGCTTGCTGCTGGCCATCTCCAGCAGTAGCCTGACGACCGCGTAGGATCCGCCGAGTGCCTTGAAGCTGCCGAGTCCCAGACGGTAGGACTCATCCTTGATGTGCACAGTACCGACGCCGAGTTCCCGCGCCAGGGCCGACAGCGATTGGAGCGGTGTCGGCTTGTGATTCTCCCGGAAGGTGAGAAAGCGCTCAACTTCATTCGCTTGCTCGCGTGCCAATGTCGCGACGTCCGCCGGATCAAGGGGGTGATTGTGAGATGGGCTTGCGTTCGACAGGAACATTCAGACCAGCCTTTGCGGTGAGGGAATGCGCGGTTAGGGCAGCCGTTCAGGCGTATATGTCCGAGCGGCGCAACTTGTCACGCGCGGCGATACATACTATCATTGGGATGATAGTTCAATATCGAATCCGAACCAGCGCCCCGTCGCGGCGCAAGGCATCTTCTCTCATAAAAGGGATTGTCGTACTAACAATAGTACGATAGGGTTCGCGGACGCTTGGACAGGAGAAGCGGATGACGATTTCGATCAATCTCAATGCCGACATGGCCGAGGGCTTCGGTGCCTACGACATCGGCGATGATGCGGGCATCCTGAACGTCATTGGTTCAGCCAATATCGCCTGCGGCTTCCATGCCGGTGATCCGCGCGTGATGCGCAATGTGGTGCGGGAAGCCAAGCGGCTCGGCGTCACGATCGGAGCCCATCCCGGCTTCAACGACATCTGGGGTTTCGGCCGTCGCCGCATCGACATGCGTCCCGACGATCTCGAATACATGATCGCCTATCAGATTGGCGCTCTCCAGGCGATGGCGGCCTATGAAGGCGAGCGCGTCACCCACCTCAAACCGCACGGCGCCCTGAACAACATGGCCGCAGAGGACAAGGACTACGCACTCGCCATCGGCCGCGCCATCAAGGCGGTCGATCCGCGCATCATCTATGTCGCGCTCGCGGGCTCGGAGATGGAGAAGGCCGGCCGCGGCCTCAATCTGCCGGTCGCGATCGAGGGCTTCTGCGATCGTCAGTACGATGATGACGGCAACCTGACGTCACGGAAAATTCCAGGTTCGGTCATCAAGGACGCTGCCGTCGCGACGCAGCAGGTGCTCGATATGGTGCTGAACAACACCATTACCTCGCGCAACGGCAAGAAGATCACATGCAAGGTTCATACGCTTTGCGTGCATGGCGATGAGCCAACCGGCGTCGCGACAGCGCGCGCCGTCCGCGAAGGTCTCGAGAAGGCGGGCGTCAAGCTTGTGCCTCTGACCGACATGATCCTGGACTAATCCTGAAAGGCACCTGTGTTATGACCGACAAACCGACCATCGCCATCCTCGGAGGTACGGGGGACCTGGGCTCCGGCCTGGCCAAATGCTGGCTTGCGGCCGGCTACAAGGTCGTTCTCGGTTCGCGATCAGCCGAGAAAGCGAAGAGCGTTGCCGAGGCGATGACGGGCGAGGTGGCCGGTGACGACAATGTCGGCGCCGCCAGGGCGGGCGACATCGTGGTGCTCGCGGTGCCCTTCGCAAGCCATGATGCGACGCTGACCGAGGTCAAGGACGTGGTGCAGGGCAAGATCGTGGTCGATGCCGCGGTCCCGCTGGTGCCGCCCAAGGTCTCGGTGGTCCAGCTTCCTTCCGCGGGCTCGGCTGCGCAAATCGCTCAGCAGCTGCTTGGTCCGGGCGTGCGGGTGGTCTCGGCTTTCCACAATGTGGGCGCCACCAAGCTGCATCAGGGCGGGCGAGCGGATTGCGACGTGCTGGTGTTCGGCGACGACAAGGCCGCGCGAGATATTGTCATCAGCCTCGCGAATGAGGTCGCAAGCGCGGGCATCGATGGTGGCGTTCTGGCCAATTCGGCGGCGGCCGAAGCCTTGACGTCGGTGCTGATCGGTATCAACCGTCGCTACAAGGTCCCCGGCGCGGGAATCCGCATCACCGGCCTGACCGCGAAATCGGTCGCCTGATCCCATGGCTGTCGGCGGCCGCGTCGAATATATCGCCCTGGACGGCATCCCGCATGTCAGTCCAGGGGACAATCTCGCGGTCATCGTGCGAGCCGCTTTGACCGGGATGGCGTTGCGCCTCGAGCGAGGCGATGTGCTCGTCATCGCGCAGAAGATCGTCTCGAAATCCGAAGGGCGCTATGTCCGCCTCGCCGATATCGAGCCATCGGCGGCCGCGCTCGAGCTTGCGAAGACGGTCGGCAAGGATCCGCGATTCATCGAGGTGGTGCTCGGCGAATCCGACGAGATCGTCAAGCACAGGCCGAACGTTCTGATCGCGGCGCATCGGCTCGGCTTCGTCATGGCCAACGCCGGCATCGACCAGTCCAATATCGAACACCACGACGGAGAGGAGCGGGTTCTGCTCCTGCCGAAGGATCCGGACGGCTCGGCGCGTGAGCTCAAAGCCATGCTCGACCCGGACGACGGCCTTGGTCTTGGCGTCGTCATCAATGACAGTTTCGGCCGCCCGTGGCGAAACGGCGTGGTCGGCGTTGCGATCGGTGCGGCGGGTGTGCCGTCACTGCTGAGCCAGATCGGTGTCCCCGACATGTTCGGCCGTGCGATGCGGATGACCGAAATTGCCGTGGCCGATGAAATAGCCGCCGCGGCTTCGCTGCTGATGGGGCAGGCCGCCGAGGCGCGGCCGGTCGTTGTGGTCCGGGGCCTGCAACTAACCGGGCCTGCGTCGTCCGCATCTGTGCTCGCGCGACCCAAGAGCCAGGACATGTTCCGATGAACCAGGGTGACAAGAAGATCGTTGCGCTGTGCGGAGGCGTTGGTGGCGCCAAGCTCGCCTATGGTCTCAGCCGCTTGCTCGGCGCCAAGCTCAGCGTCGTCGTCAATACCGGCGATGACTTCGAGCATCTCGGCCTGTCGGTGTCACCTGACCTGGATACGGTGGTCTACACGCTTGGCGAACTCGCCGACGAAGAGCGCGGCTGGGGCCGGGCAGGCGAGAGCTGGAACTTCATGGACGCCCTTGGTGGGCTCGGTGGCGAAACCTGGTTCAGGCTCGGCGATCGCGATCTCGCGCTGCACGTCGTTCGCTCGCGCGCGCTGCGCGCCGGCGTCAGTCTCACCGACTTCACGCGTGAACTTGCCCAGCGGCTGAACATCGCCGCGGCAATCCTTCCGATGAGCGACGATCCGTTCGCGACCATGATCGTCACCGCCGACGAGAGGATGTCGTTCCAGCGCTATTTTGTCGGCGCGCAGGCGCAGCCGGTCGTCAAGCGCATAGAGTTCGACAATCCGGGCAGGGGCACGGCCACCAACGCCGTGTTGCAGTCGATCGGGAACGCCGATGCGATCATCCTATGCCCGTCCAATCCGTATCTCAGCATCGATCCGATCCTGGCTGTTCCAGGCCTGCTTCCGGCACTGGAGACAGTCAAGGCGCCGATCGTTGCCGTTTCGCCGCTGGTCGGCGGGCGCGCGATCAAGGGACCGACCGCCAAGATCATGAGCGAGCTCGGGGTCGAGACCAGTTGCGCTTCGATCGTCCGGCATTACCCGTTCCTCGACGGCTTCGTGATGGACCAGGTCGATCAGTCCGACGCCGCGCGGATCGAAATCCCGGTGCACCTCACCGACACCATCATGCGCTCCAAGGACGAACGGATCCGTTTGGCCGAAGCGTGCCTCAAATTCCTCGAACAGTTCGATCGCTGAGCATCCGATGGGCCATTCCGAGACCTGGGCACTTGTTCCCGTGAAGAAGTTCAGTCGCGCGAAGAGCAGGCTGGGCGACGTCCTCTACGCGCCGGAGCGCGCCGAGCTTGCGCAGGCGATGCTGCGCGACGTCCTGCAAAGCCTCAACGCCGCAAGGACCGTCGACGGGATCGCCGTGGTCAGCTCCGATCTGGACGCGCTCGCTATCGCCAAGTCGTTTGGTGCCGCGGCGATTTTCGACCCGGCGGAGGCCGGCGTGAACAAGGCCGTGCAGTTCGGTCTCGATGCGTTCGAGATCTATGATCGCCGGGTCATGATCGTCCCGGCCGACATTCCTTTCGCCGCCTCGCGGGATTTCGAGAACGTGGTCGAATTGCTCAACCACACGCCGATCGTGCTGGTGCCGGCCTTGTACGATGGCGGCACCAATGCGCTCGCGATGCGCTCGCCCCGGCTGCTGCAACCGCAGTTCGGCGAGGACAGCTTTCGCCGGCATCGCAGCACCGCGCGCGCGCGCGACCTCGGTGTCAGCGTGCTGAAATCCGACGGCATCGGCAAGGACATCGACTGCCCGCTCGATTTCGGACCCTATCTGCTGGCGTCGCAGGATCGCGGAATGACCCGATCCTTCGTGGACCAGATCAACATCGCCGAGCGTTTCGGTGTCGAAGACGCTCCTGCTCCCGTGAGGCTGTTCTGATGACTTTGCTGCCCGACTTGAGGCTCGATCAACGTCTGTCGCGCGATCAGGCCTACGAACTCGTCGATATCGCCGACACGACCGAACTGCTGAGGGCCGCTGCAAGTCGCCGCGACGCCGCCCATGGCGATGCCGTGACCTATTCGCCGAAAGTCTTTATCCCGCTCACGCAGCTGTGCCGCGACGTTTGCCATTATTGCACGTTCGCGCACGCCCCGCGCACCGGCATCAAGCCGTATCTGTCCATCGACGAGGCGGTCGCGATCGCGCAAGCTGGCAAGGAGGCCGGCTGCCACGAGGCGCTTTTCACCCTCGGTGACAAGCCGGAGCTCCGCTACAGGATCGCACGCGAGGAGCTCGCGAGGCTCGGGCATGACTCGACGCTGTCATATGTGGCCGAAGTCGCAAAGGCGGTCTTCGAGCGCACCGGCCTTCTTCCGCACATCAACCCCGGGATCATGTCCGCGGAGGATCTTGCGATGTTGCGCAAGGTCTCGGTCTCGCAGGGCATCATGCTCGAATCCGCGTCGGAGCGGCTCTGTGCGAAGGGTGGCCCGCATTTCGGCTCGCCCGACAAGGTGCCGGCGGTGCGGCTCGAAACCATCGAAGCCGCAGGCAAGCTCGCAGTCCCGTTCACGTCGGGCATCCTGATCGGGATCGGCGAGACGCGTGCCGAGCGCGTCGATGCGCTGCTCGCGTTGCGCGATCTCAACGATGCGCACGGCCACATCCAGGAAATCATCATCCAGAACTTCAGGCCCAAGGCGGGCACCCGGATGGCGACCGCGGAGGCGCCGTCGGTCGAGGACCATCTTTGGACCATCGCGATAGCGCGTCTGCTCTTCGAGCCGGGCATGAACATCCAGGCTCCGCCCAACCTAAGCCCGGCGGCGCTCGGGCGGGTTGTCGCCGCGGGGATCAATGACTGGGGAGGGGTCTCACCCGTCACCCCAGATCACGTCAACCCCGAGGCGCCATGGCCGCATCTGCGGCTGCTGGAAGCGGCGACGCGGTCCGCCGGCAAGCGGCTGGCCAAGCGCCTGCCGATCTATCCGGCGTTCGCGCGGAATCCCTCGCGCTGGCTCGACAGCAAATTGCTGAAATCGGTTCTCGACAGGATCGATGGCGATGGGGCGCCGCGCACCGATGACTGGCATCCTGGACATGTCGGCAGCCTTCCAGCCCGTGAACTGGAGTGGCGCAAGCGTCCTGCGCGTAGCTCCGTCGCGACCGACGTTCCTGCGATCATCGCGCACGCCCAGCGCGGCAGCGAACTGACCGAGGGCGAGATCGTCCGCTTGTTCCGCGCGCATGAGGACGATTTCGGGACAGTCTGCCGCGGTGCCGACGAGCTCAGACGCGCGGTTAATGGCGACGTGGTTTCCTATGTCGTCTGCCGGAACATCAACTACACCAACATTTGCTCGTTCAAATGCCAGTTCTGCGCCTTCTCGAAGGGCAAGATGAGCGAGAACCTCCGCGGCAAGCCGTACGACCTCGAGATGAGCGAAGTCGCGCAGCGCGTCGTCGAAGCCTGGGATCGCGGCGCGTCCGAAGTCTGCATGCAGGGCGGCATCCATCCGTCCTACACCGGCCAGAAATATCTTGATGTCTGCCGGGCCGTTAAGGGCGCCGTGCCGGACATGCACATGCACGCGTTCTCGCCGCTTGAAATCCACCAGGGTGCTCAGACCCTCGGCATTCCCGTTGCCGAGTTTCTGCAACGGCTCAAGGCCGCTGGTCTCGGCACATTGCCGGGGACGGCCGCCGAGATCCTCGATGACGAGGTGCGGGAGACGCTGTGCGCGGACAAGATCCGCACCCAGCAATGGCTCGACGTGATGCGCACCGCTCACCTCGTCGGGTTCAAGTCGACCGCGACGATCATGTTCGGTCATATCGAACGATATGAGCATTGGGCGCGCCATCTGCTGCGCGTGCGGCGTCTGCAGGCAGAGACGGGCGGGTTCACTGAATTCGTTCCGCTTCCCTTCGTCCATATGGAAGCGCCGGTCTATCTGAAGGGCAGGGCCCGGCCGGGGCCGACTTTCCGCGAGGCGATCCTGATGCATGCCGTCGCCCGGCTGGTGCTCAATCCCTTCATCACCAACATCCAGACCTCGTGGGTGAAGATGGGACCCGAGGGTGTCCGCCAGTGCCTCGCGGCCGGCGTGAACGATCTCGGCGGCACGCTCATGGACGAGAGCATCTCCCGCTCTGCCGGCGCTGCGCATGGCCAGGAAATGACACCCCAGGAGATGGAATCGATTATCGTCTCCTCCGGACGCGTCCCGCGGCAGCGTACGACGCTCTACGGCGACGCCGGCGATGCCCGTCGCCAACGCTCATTCGATGCCGTCTGCGAACGGCAAGCCGCCGGCACCGCATGCGCGGCAGGCGGCTCACGCAGCCTTTGACGGAAACTGACCATGACGTTCCTTATCGAGCCTTCGATCGTTGATCAGCAAATATGGCGCAAGGCGGCGTCGCAGGCCCGCAAGCTCAAGCTTAAGCTGCCGACCTTCTCGCAGCTCGCGCATCCGGACGTGCCTTCCGCCCGCCTGTGGGGAGAGATCGAGTCGGTCGGGCCCGACGAGCCCAACGCGGCCAATCTCTACCGCATGCATTGGTATAATGGGACCAACCGTAGGAGCAGGGACTGGGTGCCGGGGCACATCGTCCTGCGCAAGGAGTTCACCGGCGTCGACGCACCGATCATCGTCCTGCTCGGCAACCGATTTCCGATGATTGGCGCGCACAAGGTGCTGCCCGCCTATGCCGCCTTGATCGAGCAGTTGGTGACCGGCCGCTTCGATCCGGCGGAGCAGAAGGCGGTCTGGCCGTCGACCGGCAACTACTGTCGCGGCGGGGTCGCGGTCTCCCGTATCCTCGGCTGCCGCGGCGTTGCCGTGTTGCCGGAGGGGATGAGCCGCGAACGGTTCGAATGGCTCGAGAAATGGGTCAGCGATCCCAGCGACATCGTGAGGACGCCGGGCACCGAGAGCAACGTCAAGGAAATCTACGACAAATGCGCCGAGCTGAGAGCGGACGACAGCAATGTCATCCTCAATCAGTTCTCGTCGTTCTCGAACTATCTCATCCATTATACGTGCACGGGACGGGCGGCGGAGGAGGCTTTCAAGGCCTTCAAGGCGGATCAGGATTATGAGCTCGCCGCCTTCGTCTCCGCCACGGGATCGTCAGGCACGATCGCGGCCGGTGATTTTCTCAAGACCCGCTGGGGCTCCAAGACGGCGGCCGTCGAGGCGCTCGAATGTCCCACCATGCTCAACAACGGCTATGGCGAGCATAATATCCAGGGGATCGGCGACAAGCACATTCCCTTGATCCAGAACGTCATGAATCTGGATTTCGTAGTCGGCGTCTCGGACCGCGTCACCGACCGGTTGAACCTGCTGTTCGGATCGAAGACCGGCCGGAATTATCTCGAGCGGCGCCGCGGTCTCGAGCCGGCGCTGGTGCGCAGTTTCGATCACGTCGGCATTTCCGGGTTCGCCAACATCGTCGCGGCCATCAAGCTCGCCAAGCAGATGGCGTACGGCCCGGACCAGGTGATCGTGACGGTGGCGACGGACAGTGCCTCGCTCTATCAGAGCGAGCGTACGCAGTTCGAGCAGTCTCACTATTCGAGAGGCTTCGATGAGATCAACGCGGCCGAAACATTTGGCGCATGTTTGCTCGGTGTCGCCTCCGATCACGTCGTCGAGCTGACCGAGACGAAGCGGCGCGCGATCTTCAATCTCGGCTACTATACCTGGGTCGAGCAGCAAGGCGTTGCTGTCGCTGATTTTGAACGACGTCGTGCGCAGTCTTTCTGGACCCGCATTCAGGACAGTCTCAACGAGTGGGATCGACTGACGACTGAATTCAACAATGAGGCAAGTGGTCGCAACGACGGCTAATGCCATTGCCGGACCGTGCGATGGCTTCGTAGATCGGTGCGGTCCGTTTGTTTTGTGCGAAATGACAGCAGTGCGGCGCAAAATGCAGCAGCCGGAAGACTTGACGCGTGAACGAGGATTGATATTAATATACTAAATATAGGATGATAGGATCATCCAGTTTGAGCGGCCGCCGAACAAGAGCCGGCAAGACCACAGGTGGCGCGCTGTATCCCTGTTTCAGGTTTCGAAGAACGCTCAAAACGAGCAGGAGAGGAAAGATGAGCCGAACACACGGATTGCTTCTCAGCGTCGCGTTGGCTGGGATGATGTCGAGCCTGACGGCAGCTGGCGCTGCTGCCCAAACCATCAAGATTGGCGTCAACGAGCCGCTCACCGGACCCTTCGCGGCATCCGGAACCTATGTCGTCAACGGCGCCAAGATCGCCGCTGACGAGATCAACGCGAAGGGCGGGTTGCTCGGTAGCAAGATCGAGCTCGTCATCGAGGACAACAAGAGCAATCCGACCGAGGCTGCGGCTGTCGCGGAGAAGCTGATCACGCGCGACAAGGTCCCGGTCATGATGGGCGCGTGGGGATCCAGCCTCACGCTCGCGGTGATGCCGAAGCTGATGGAATACAAGATCCCGATGGTGGTCGAGACGTCGTCGTCCAGCAAGATCACGACGTCGGGCAATCCCTATATCTTCCGTATCTCGCCGCCGTCGTCGGTCGAAGCGGCCGAGTTCAAGCCGATCATGCCGACGCTCGGCATCAAGAAGGCCGACTTCCTCGTCATCAACAATGATTGGGGTCGTGGTTCGGCCGACGATTTCGGCAAGGCGCTGAAGGCGCAGAACGTCCAGATCGGCCTCGTCGAGATCATGGATCAGGCCGCGCAGGACATGAGCGCCCAGCTCTCCAAGATCAAGGCGACCGACTCCGACACGATCATGGTCACGACGGCCGTCGAGCAGCTGACGCTGGTGCTCAAGCAGGCCGCCGCGCTCGGCATCACCAAGAAGATCGTCACGACCGGCGGCTCGCAGAATCCCGACCAGCTGATCGAGCAGGCGGGTGCCGCCGCCAACGGCTCGATGCACCTGACCACCTTCGCGCCCTGGTATCCGGACAAGACGCCGGATCCGGTCGCGACCAACTACTTCCTCGGCGAGTGGAAGAAGCGCGGCTTCGCTTTCGCAGGCGCCACCGAGAGCTTCCGCGGCTATGACGGCATCCGCACCATCGCCAATGCGATCAAGCGTGCCGGCAAGGCTGACCCGGAAGCCATCACCGAGGCGCTCTGGAAGGTCGACTTCACCGGCCTCAACGGTCCGATCAAATTCGTCAAGCAGGGACCGGCCGGCAAGGAGAGCGGACAAAGCATGCCCAATCTCTATCTGATCAAGATCGAGAACGATAAGGTGGTCCTGTCGGGATCGTAAGACCCGCACGTCGCGCGCGGGGTGCCGCCCGTCGGGCGACCCCCGTGGCATTTGCTTTCCTCCAACCACACGGCGGCCCGCGCAATCGTTCGGCCGAAGCCATTGATCATGACCGAGCTTCTTCAACACCTCATCAACACGCTCATCCTCGGAAGTACCTACGCCTTGCTGGGGATCGGCCTGACGCTGATCTTCGGCATCATGCGCGTGGTCAATTTCGCGCATGGCGAGCTCTATTCGTTCGGAGCGTATATTCTGTACTTCGTGGCGATCATGCTCGGCGCGAACTTCTTCGTTGCGCTGATCGCGGCAATCGTCGCGGGCTGTCTGCTCGGCGCTCTCCTGGAGTTCGTGTTGCTGCGGCCGATGCGCGGTGCCGACATCGACACCACGATGCTGGTCATGATCGGCGCCATGATCGTGATGCAGAACGGCGAGCAGTTCGTCTGGGGCGGCGTTGCCAAGTCGGTCGCGACGCCGTTTCCGGAGCTGCCGCTCGTGATCGGGTCGTTCTCCGTCTCCTGGCTGCGCCTGTTCGTGTTCTGCGCTGCGCTTGCGCTGATCGGTGTGGCTTATTTCTTGATCAACCGCACCAAGCTCGGCAAGGCCATGCGAGCGACGTTCCAGGACCGCGACGCCGCATCATTGATGGGCGTCAACATCCAGTTCATCTACATGGCGACGTTTGCGATCGGCTCGAGCCTTGCCGCGGCCGCCGGAGCGTTGCTGGGGCCGGTCTATGTGATCTCGCCGCAGATGGGCAATCTGGCGTCGCTGAAGTCGTTTGCGATCGTCATTCTCGGTGGGCTGGGGAGCATTCAGGGCGCCACGATCGGCGGCTTCCTGCTCGCGCTGGCCGAGGAACTCGGCGCCGGTTACATCTCGTCCGGCTACCGCGACGCCATGGGATTCCTGATCATCATCGCCGTGCTTCTGTTCAGGCCGACGGGGCTGTTCGCCCGCGTGGAGCGCGTCGGATGAAGCGGCTGATCCCCTATCTCTCGCTGCTGGCGTTCGCGTCGGTACCGCTGTGGCTGCAAGATCCCTATCTGCTCAATACATTCATCACGACGGGCATCTTCATCATTGCCGCCATGAGCCTCAATCTGCTGCTCGGCTATACCGGGCAGCTCAGCCTGGGACATGTCGCCTTCTTCGGTATCGGCGCCTACACCAGCGCACTGGTCTCGCTCGGCTTCGATGTCGAACTGATCGGCGGCTTTCGTGTGGTTCACGAACCCTGGCCGCCCTGGTCCGGCTTCGTGATCGGCACGCTGGTTGCGGCGATCTGCGGCTATGCCGTCGGCAAATTGTCGTTCAAGGTGAGAGGTGCCTATTTCGTCATCGTGACCGTCAGCTTCGCCGAGGTCGTCAGGCTGATCGCGTTGAACTGGGTCGAGCTGACCCAGGGGCCGCTGGCGCTGACCTCGATCCCACCAATGACGCTTGGATTGCCCGGGCTGGGTTCGCTGGATTTCTACAGCAAGCAGTCGAACTACTATCTGGTGCTCGGCGTCGCCATCGTCGCCTATGTGGTGATCCGGCGCCTGGTCTATTCGCGGGTCGGGCGCGCGATGGTCGCGCTCAAGGAGAACGAATCGCTCGCGGTCTCGGTCGGCATCGACGTCACGCGTTATCTGGTGCTGGCCGCGGTGTTCTCCGCGGGCATCGCCGGCGCGGCGGGGAGCCTCTACGCGCATTACCTGAAGATCATCGATCCGGACGTGTTCGCGTTCATCTACACCGTCACGATCGTGATCATGGTGATCTCGGGCGGCAAGGGCACGCTGGCCGGCCCGATCGTGGGCGGCCTCATCTTCGGCTTCCTGCCGGTCGCTGTCCGGTCGTTTGCCGCGCCCGAGATTCAGTGGATCCTCTATGGTCTGCTGATGATCATCATCGTCTTTGTGCTGCCCACCGGAATCGTTCCGGCGATCGAGAAATGGTTCCTGACCCCCCGCAAGGAGCCGAGCAGCGCAGATTCCTATCAAGCCAAGGTGCGCGACACGCCATGACCGCTATCGATCTCGCGACGCCGGAGCCCGTTCTATCCGTTGAGCACATCGCCGTGCACTTCGGTGGGCTGGTGGCAATCGCCGACATGAGCTTCACCGTCAACAAGGGGGAAGTCGTCAGTCTCATCGGGCCTAACGGCGCGGGCAAGACGACCGCCTTCAACGTCATCACCGGATTCCTGCGGCCGACCAAGGGCGAGGTCCGCTACCGCGGCAACTCGCTCAGCAATCTGAAACCGCATCAGGTGACGTCGCTCGGACTGGCGCGGACCTTTCAGCGGACCAGCGTGTTCCAGAGCGTGACGGTGTTCGACAATGTCATGATCGGTCTGCATCGGCGCGGGCGATCGAGCCTGCTCGATGTGTTGCTGGCGCTGCCCCGGGAGAAGCAATCGGAAGCCGAGCTGCGCCATCTCGCGCAGGAATTGCTCGAGATGGTCGGCATTGCACGTCGGGCGGACGAGCTCGCGGGTTCGCTGTCATACGGCGACCAGCGGCTGCTCGGCGTCGCACTGGCGCTGGCATCGGATCCGTCGATGCTTCTGCTCGACGAGCCGGTGTCGGGCATGAACGCCACCGAGACCGCGCGTTTCATGGAGCTGCTCGACAAGCTTCACAAGCGTGGCATGTCCATCCTTCTGGTCGAACACGATGTTCCCATGGTGATGGGCGTCTCCGACCGGATTGTCGTGTTGAACTACGGCCGTATCATCGCCTCGGGACCGCCTGCGGAGATTCGCGGCAACCCCGAGGTGATACGGGCCTATCTTGGCGAAAAGGCGAGCCGGCATGCTGCGCATTGAGAATCTCGTATGCCGCTACGGCAAGGTCGAAGCGGTCAAGGGTGTCACGCTCGAGATCGAGCGCGGGCAGCTCGTGGCGCTGATCGGCGCGAACGGCGCGGGCAAGAGTACGACGCTGCGCGCGATCTCGGGAATATTGCCGTCGGCGTCGGGCCGCATCACGCTCGAGGGCAAGGATATCACGAAGTGCTCGGCCCGGCAGATCCTCAGCCTCGGTATTGCGCATTGTCCGGAGGGGCGGCGGGTGTTCTTCGACATGACCGTTGATGAGAATCTCGACATGGGCGCGTATCTCCGCACCGACCAGCGCGAGATCGAGGCAGACCGGGAGCGGATATTCGGCATGTTTCCGCGGCTGGCGGAGCGCCGCGGCCAGATCGCCGGCACGCTATCGGGCGGCGAGCAGCAGATGCTGGCGATCGGGCGCGCCATCATGTCCCGGCCCAAGCTGATCATGTTCGACGAACCTTCGCTCGGACTGGCGCCCAACATTGTCGAGCAAGTGTTCACGATCATCGACAATATCCGCAAGTCGGGCACGACCGTCCTGATGGTCGAGCAGAATGCGTACTCCGCTCTCGAGATGTGCGACTATGCCTACCTTCTCGAGACCGGGGCCGTCGTGCTGTCGGGCAGCGGCAAAGAGCTGATCGATGACGAGCATGTCCGCTCGGCATATCTCGGCGGATAGCGGCAATTCAAAAAATCGAAACGGCAGGACGACAGGAACTGCCGTTCTGGCGACGTGCGGGCGTCCGAACGGCGACGCGATGTCGGGGCAGTGATGGTGGATTTGCAGAAAGCAAGGGACGACCAGAAGTCGGACGAGTGCATCGCGCTGCTGATGGCGTTCATGCAGATCAGCGATCGCAAGAGCCGTGCCGAGGTCGTCAGGTTTGCCGAACGCTGTGCGCAATTCGGTTCCGGAGGCATCGTGTCGTTCGGAAATGAACGGCGATGAGCGTGCCCGGCCGCAGGTGGGTTTTTGCCAAGGAAGGGTTCGGTAAGTGAAGATTGCCGTAGCGAAGG
>NZ_DDOP01000086.1:0-28638 GCF_002341725.1 Bradyrhizobium sp. UBA2491 | reverse complement strand
CCTCGCAGATCGGCTTGTCCCGACCGGCCAGGCGCTGGCCGCCGCGGTCGAGCTGGCGCATCAGATAGCGTCGTTTCCGCAGATCGCGATGCGATCGGACCGGATGTCGGCGATCCGGCAGTGGAATCTGTCCGAGGCGGACGCCATCGCGCTGGAGACGGAGCTCTCCATCGAGGCCCGCCGCAAGGAAGCGCAGGCAGGCGCCAGCCGGTTCGCGTCCGGCTCCGGTCGCCACGGCACCGTCGGAGATTGACAATGCGCGCCGTGATCGGCCGCCGCTTCGGCGGCATCGACGACCTCGTCTACGAGGAGACCGCCCCGCCCGCGCTGGCGCCGGGCACGATCCGTGTCGTGGTGCGCGCCGCCGGCGTCAGCTTCGCGAACCTGTTGTTCATCGCCGGCAAGCACCAGAACCGGCCGAGCATCCCGTTCATCCCGGGCACCGAGATCGGCGGCATCGTGAGCGAGATCGCGCCCGATGTCCGCACCAAGCTCAAGGTCGGCGACCGCGTCTGCGCCGGCCTGCCCTCCGGCGGATTCGCGGACCAGGCGATCGTGGATGCGGCCAACGTCTTCCCGATCCCCGACCGCCTGGGCTTCGAGGGCGCGACGCTGTTTCCGACCATCTATGCGACGGCCTATGCCGGCCTGAAATGGCGTGCCGACCTCAAGCCCGGCGAGACGCTGCTGGTGCATGGCGCGGCCGGCGCGAGCGGATTGGCCGCCGTGGAGATCGGCCGCGCGCTCGGCGCCACCGTGATCGCAACCGCCGGCGGTGCGCGCAAGGTCGCGGTCGTCAAGGACTACGGCGCCGACCACGCCATCGACTACCGCGATGGCGGCTTCCGCGACCGCGTGCTGGACATCACCGGAGGCCGCGGCGTCGACGTCGTGTTCGATCCGGTGGGTGGCGACGTGTTCGACGAGTCGTTGCGCTGCGTTGCGCCGCTCGGCCGGCTGCTGCCGATCGGGTTCGCCTCGGGCCGCATTCCCGAGATCCCGGCCAACCTCGTGCTGGTGAAGAACCTGACGGTGATCGGTCTCTACTGGGGCTTCTACATGGCGTGGGGCAAGAGCAAGGCCGACGCTGCGCTGCGCGCGCGGGTCGGCGTCCTGTTCGACGAGCTGTTCAGCCTCTTCGAGGCGGGCAAGCTGCGCGCCCCCGTCGATCGTTCACTGCCGCTCGCGCAGTTCGCGGACGCGCTGCGCCGCGTGGAAGGCCGCGAGGTCATCGGCAAGATCGTGTTACTGCCGGAGTAGGAAGCGCGGACGGGTGCGCGTCTGCAATCAAGCCACTGCTCGACAAGCCTGCCGATGACGTCGACGTGTTCGATCTTTCCGATCACCAGATCGCAGAGATGCACAATTCTAGTGTACTCAATCCGCCGCGCAGCCAAGCGGCGAAGTAAGCGCCGGGCTCAGGCAGAAACACGAATGATCGTGACCGATCGCGGCCATTTCTTGCTGGCAGCCGCCATGGATCGATTGACAGAGAGGAGACTTGGGGCCCAGACGACTGCCCCTCACCGTGGAGCGGCCTGCGAGGTCAATCGTTGAAATAGTTTGGTCTGAGCTAGCTGCGGAGCAACCTTGTGGAGCTTTTGAAGCGCGGTTGACAGTCCATAGAGGCTTCGTTCCTGAGCGTCTCCGGCAACTGCACTCAAAAGGTCGAGCAGCTTCTCAGGTGCAGCCCTGTAGAAATCCTCGCTCGCTTGGGAGATGGAATAGATGCTTGTATGATCACGCGGATTTTCCGCACGGATAAATGGAATGATCGCCGTGACGGCGACCGAAAATGCCGCGCCCGTAGCGAGCAATATCTGTACGAGCTTAAAAGTTGCTCTTGGCGTTTGCAACTCCACGTCAAGCGGCCACGCTCCCTGGAAGACCGGTCCTACGACTTCGGTCCAGACCTTTACTTTCTGGACCGCACTAGCTCTCTCCATCTCCATAGCTAGTTTATGAGCAAAAGATGATAGGCTTGAATGTCCTGCGCGGCGCAAGATCGACCGCACCTCCGGGGCCGTGAGCGGATAGGCCGCGTTACCCGCCCGATTGGCAAGCAATATTGCCGCAAGCCAATCGGCAAAAACATTGCGCTCTTCCTCAGTAACTTCGGGCCGCGAGAATAATTCAAAAAAGGGGACCTTAGTCCGTCCGAACAGCTCGGCTGAACCGATGTGATTTGAGTACTTTCGCGCCGACCACATCGCGAGAGCCTCGGGCGAGCTCCATTCAAAGAACGGTAGAAGCTTCTCTGTCGTCCAACCGGGCGCACGCTCAAACAAGAATGGTACTGCGGCAGATAGGCGAACACGAGCGAGCATGGCAAAAGCGTCATCGCCTCTGATCAGAGTTTCGTAACGACGGCGCAGTTGGTTCCCCAGCTCGATGTGTCCTTTGGGGCGCGGCGTCCTCTTCAACAGGACGGACGCGAGACTGCCTGATGGATCATTTAGCGCCTCAGTAAATAAGTCATTGTTCGAAGATTCAGTCCGCCTGGGCGATCGACGCTCAATGAAATCCCATAGTTTCCAGAGGATAGGCGCTTTGAGTTTGTCCGAAACCTGGTCCATCCAGAAAGCTGCGCCCGAAGCAGCCTCGTCAAATCGGGCCACATCCGGCCATTTTGCCACCAAGCTAGCCATGCGGTTCAGCTCATCCACGTTGGTGATCTTGTTCGCTGCCCAGAGCAAGGGACGCCACGCCCATTCGTGCCAGCGATCAGAGGTCGGCGCACTTTCGATACCGTGGAATGCCGTCTCCGGTTCTGACTGACAAAGACCCAGCCAGGAATCCCCCTCCATGAAGTCGGCTTCCGCGGCGGCCTTCTTGGCAGCATCGATGAGTTGCTCGCTTGGAACCGACGCAAGCTTGTCTTTCGTGCCAACTACCGGCGTAACCAAACCTTGCCACATCGTAAAGCCAGCCTTCTCGGGCTCCACATCGCGCCACTTCGGATATCGGTGCTTGATTTCACGCAGCAATTCTGCCGCCTGCTTCCCGAGAGGGACGCCGCTGCGCTCGATATCCAGTAGGAGCTGAAAACGACAGCTATCCATGGGACGACCAAGGTCTGCTCCCTCTTTGAACCAGTCGACCGGTGGTCCGGCGACTATCCGCTTCTCAATCACCCCCCTGCTCCGGGCAGAAAATTCATTCCATCGACCACGAATCAACCTATGCACTTCGACTTGCGAATTCGTTAGAAACAGCTCGCCCTGCGGGAGATTGAGCAACACCCGAGCAGCCAGTTGGGGACTAATGCTCGGGTCAGCAGCGGCAAACAAAGCGAGCCGATGCACAAGCCGGAAATTGCTGCTCAGCCATTCGAGCAAAATAGCTCGTGCTACGTGCACGCTCTTGTTGGCCAAACGAGACCAAAGTTCGGCGACAATTCGTACAATCGGTAAGAAGCCCTTGTGGAAGGCGTTTTGCTCATGTTGCGCGATGGATGGAACATCCACATCGGTGATGCTAAGGCCAACATTGCTTTCAACTTCTACATCAATCGCATCTGCAAGAACTCCGGCCAGTGAGTTCGTCAGCATTCGCACTAGCTGCTCTTCAACAGGAGCAGAAGCAGTTCTCGGCCAAGCGCTGAAGAAATCTGCCTCACTAATACCGTCCTCAACTTCGTACTTGATCGAGAACACGTCGCCGGGCCGCTCGACCTTGCGACCGGGTTCATCATACCAACCCAACCGCTTGCTTACGAACAGCTTGGGCGTAAGAATACCCGAAAGGCGTTCCAGCACCTCCGCAGAAAGTTCACCCTGCCTGAGTCGTGGCGCCAACTGAAACCACGCATTCTGCAGCGTGCTTCGTTCTGAGTTGTGGATGTGGCGAATGATAAGCCGCCAGCATCTCGCGAGAAGAGGATCCAGCGCATCACGCTGCGCATTGAGCCGACTTTCGAGAATCCCCGCGCTTTCTGCCTTAAAGAACCGGATATTTTCGACGATATCTTTAACGGCGCCCAGACTGAAGAAATTTCTTTCAACCCAGACAGGCAGAATCGCATTGTTCGTGAGCAAGTTCATTCCGGCAAGTATGGGAAGCCACGCAAGCGACGGATTTACCTCGCTAAGAATGCCAACCATATCTCCGCTGCCGAGAAAGAACCGCAATTGCTCGCGTTCAAATTCCGAAACGTCAACAGGCGTATTTTTCGATGTAAGATCATCCATGCCGCTGGTCACGCCGTTCGTCTTAGAATGGCTTCGACGCGCTGGCGGCCATAATTTGCTGGGTCCTGGACGTACTTGGCCCACTCTGCCAGTGCATCGTAGATCGTGGTATGATCCGGAAACTCTAGCGGCTTAATGCCTTTTGCGTTCCAAAGCGACGCCGAATCATCTGATCGCACCTCCATCGCGTAGATGTCCTTGAGGTCGCGGAATCGCTCGCGATCTGCATCCAGCGTCTCCAGCAACAAGCGAAGGGCCGCGTCTTCAGCGCCGTAGCCGACTAGCACCAGCGTGTTGAGCCGCATCCGATCTTCAACGTATTGCGATGCCCAGCCATCGCGGAGATAGGCATCACCAAAATCGGCGCTCGTAAGAATGAGATCGGATCCTTCCAAGTTCAGCGATTTATCGGCGAGCCGCCCATGAAGGTGCAGAACACCGTAGTCACGTGGGCTTCCGGGCCGGGGGACCGATTTAACGGCATGACTGGCGAAAGGCACGACGGCTCCTTGCGCCGCACGCTCAAAGAGCGTGTCAAAGTTCGTTGTGAGCAACCGAGTCCGACCCGACCGATCGCGCGATAAACGAAGCAACGAGAGGTGACGCGAGAGATCGGCGTCTCGTGGCGGTACTAGAAGGTCCTCCACGGCAGCACGGACACGAGAATCCCTTCCCGGTAGAAGGGTACGTCTTTCAAGCGAGCGCAGCACGCGATCATATTCCGTGCGCTGATAGGCGATCCGTTCGGCAGCTTCGTTGTCGCGCGACTCCCCCAGTGACGCATAGACGTCGTCCGTCAACTTTTGAAACGACGGCAATCCAACTCCCCTGGAAACTCCAGCGCCGCAGAGAAAGACAACGTCTCCATCGTTGACCGCGTGGATCAGTTCGGATGGGATGTCGGCACTTGCTTCAATAAATTTCATGCTGGCTGGCAACCAAACGGCAAAACGAACACCTCATTCTATCATCGGCCGCATCGATTCACACACGCTTGAAATCTGGATTTATCAGATCCCGCGCGGGTCAACCGCCCTCCCCGCTCTCGGCGTCGCCGCCCTCGTCGCCCGGAACGTACTCCAGAATATCGCCCGGCCGGCAGTCCAGCTCCCGGCAGATCGCCGACAGCGTCGAGAAGCGCATCGCCTTGGCCTTGCCGGTTTTCAGGATCGAGAGGTTCTGGATCGAAATGCCGATGGCGTCCGCGAGGTCGCCGAGGCGGCGCTTTCGTTTTGCGAGCATGACATCGAGGTTCACGACGATCGGCACCAGCATCATCCTCAGATCGTCAGGTCGTGTTCGGACTGCAACAGGATGGCGTGCTCGATCACGAATTTCAGCGCCATCAGGAACACGCCGCCTGCGATGGTGCCGACGTCGAGGTTGTAGTTCAGCAGCAGGAACTTGATGTCGCCGATCCGGTACAGGACGTAGATCACCGCGTTGGTGGTGATCGTATCGATGAACGGCCACACCACCAGAAAGATCCCCATCCACCAGACGCCCTGCAGCGTCTCGGACACGAAGATCCGGCCGTTCGCGAATCGGTTCACCATCCGATGAAGCATGCCGATCAGCACGGCGTAAAACGATACCCCAAGCGCAAACAGCGACCAGAACAGCAACTGGCCCGTGGTCGACATCGCAAGCGGGTTGACGACGATGCTGGCGCACTTCGCCTGCTCGCCGCCCAGGCTTTCCGCAATCGTGCCCGGGGCGGTCGTGGTGCGGTAGTAGGCCAGCCACAGCACCACGGGCAGCGAGAGCCAGATCACCCAGAACGCCCGATCGAGCCTGCGAAACCAAAGCTGGCGCTGCTCGCGAACCGATATCCCCATCGCACCCATCCAAAAATTTTTTTGCCAAACAGGCCGTTACGGCCAAGTCGCATCATGCCTTGGTAATGTTGTTGACTCAACCTTAAACGTGATTTATTTCATGTTTATCATGAAATTTTTCATGAAGAAGGTGGATGATGACGGTACTCCCCGACCTTGATGGCCTGCCCAACACCCTGAAGCATATGATCCGCGCTCACCTCACCCGCCGCCTGATCGTGGCGGCATTCCACATCCCGCTGCTCGGCAGCACTGCCGAGGCCGCCAAGGTCAACGACCGGGCCACCGATCCGGCCGGCGTCTGGCTGACCCAGTCCGGCGACGCCAAGGTCAAGGTCCACCATTGCGGCGACGCGCTGTGCGGCCGTGTGATCTGGCTGAAGGAGCCAATCGACAAGGCCACCGGCAAGCCGCAGCGCGACGACAAGAATGTCGATCCTGCGCAGCGCACCCGGCCGGTGATCGGCATCGGGCTCTTCATCAACATGCAGCCGGCGGGCCCGAGCAAATGGGCCGGCCGGATCTACAACGCCGACGACGGCAAGACCTATGAGAGCTCTGTGACGCTGGTCGCACCGGGCACGCTGAACGTTCGCGGCTGCATGGGAACGCTGTGCGCCGGCGAAGACTGGACGCGGTGAAGGGCTCTGGCCCCGACCCTTCATCGGCCAAGAAGAAACGGAAACCCGCTCACTCGAGGCCGCCGCTTTGGCGGCCTCTTTTTATGACCGGCGGCGCTCCTGATCCCCGCTCGTCCCGATGATCCGGGATGCCAATCGGACCATTTTTGCTGCAATGCACAGTGGCGCATGCTGCTATGCAAACAAGCTCATTGCATCTGGTATCTGGTATACATAGTTTGGTTGCAGATGATGCGCCGGTCGGTTGCCGGCCCCAAGCCAAAAGGGGACGTCCATGTCCAAGACCACCACGATCGCGCTCGCGCCCACCTCCACCCCGTTCAGCCGCCTGCTCGCCGCGATCGACCGCCTGCTGATGAAGAGCGCCGAGATCGCCAACCGCAACGGCGACCTGCCGCGCTTCGGCCTCTGAGTCCAACGATTCGCGAGCCCGCGCGGCCGCGGCTTCCCGAAGCACGACCTGAAATTCAACCTTCGACCAATGGCCCCGATTTTCGGGGCCATTTTTGTGCGCGTTGAATTAGTCTTCCAATCCGCCCATCCGAATCTCTGCGGCATAAGCGCACGCTGCCCCTGCGACAGCTTGAACCTTGGCATATCGAATACCAAGATGACGCCGGGCGCGCCACAACCACAACGATGACAAAGCGCGCGTTGGGAGGATCAATGTCGGACATGGTGCAGGCGACTGCGGCACCCACAGCCGCGCGCGTCAGCGACGCCTATCGCTGGACGCAACTTGTGATCGGCGTCGCCGCAATGGTGATGATCGCAAACTATCAGTATGGGTGGACCTTCTTCGTGCCCGACATCCAGAAGACGTTTGGATGGGATCGCGCATCGATCCAGTGGGCCTTCACGCTGTTCGTTTTGTTCGAGACCTGGCTGGTGCCGGTCGAAGGCTGGTTCGTCGACAAATACGGTCCGCGCCTCGTCGTGCTGATCGGCGGCATCCTCTGCGCGATCGGCTGGGCGATCAACGCGCAGGCGACATCGCTGAACGGCTACTATCTCGGCATGATCGTCGCCGGCATCGGCGCCGGCGGCGTCTATGGCACCTGCGTCGGCAATGCGCTGAAATGGTTTCCCGACAAGCGCGGATTGGCCGCCGGCATCACCGCGGCCGGCTTCGGCGCCGGCTCCGCGCTCACGGTCGCGCCGATCCAGGCGATGATCAAGGACTCCGGCTTCCAGACCACCTTCCTGTATTTCGGTCTCGGCCAGGGCATCATCATCGTGCTGCTCGCCTTCTTCCTGCTGGCACCGAAGGCGGGACAGGTGCCGGCCGTGGTGCAGAACGCCAACGTCATCCAGACCCGGCGCAACTACCAGCCGACCGAAGTGCTGCGGCAGCCGATCTTCTGGCTGATGTACTTCATGTTCGTGATCGTCGGCGCCGGCGGGTTGATGGTGACGGCGAACCTGAAGCCGATCGCGGTCGACTGGAAGGTCGACAACATCCCGGTGACGCTGGTCGGCATGACCATGACGGCGGTGACCTTCGCCGCGACCATCGACCGGATCCTCAACGGCCTGACGCGTCCGTTCTTCGGCTGGATCTCCGACATGATCGGCCGCGAGAACACGATGTTCATCGCCTTCGGCATGGAAGGCTTCGGCATCTGGATGCTCTACCTCTGGGGTCACGACCCGGTCTGGTTCGTGCTGCTGTCGGGCTTCGTGTTCTTTGCCTGGGGCGAGATCTACTCGCTGTTCCCCTCGACCTGCACCGACACGTTCGGCGCCAAATTCGCCACCACCAATGCCGGCCTGCTCTACACCGCGAAGGGCACCGCGGCGCTGCTGGTGCCGATCGCCAATTACATGCAGCAGTCGTCGGGGCATTGGGACAACGTGTTCATCATCGCGGCCGGCGCCAACATCCTCGCTTCGCTGCTGGCGATTGCCGTGCTCAAGCCATGGCGCAAGATCGTGGTCGCGAAATCGGCAACGGCCTGAACAGCGCCCTCGTCGCTGCCAGTGGAAGCGCCCGGCCTGACCGCCGGGCGCTTTCCTTTTGCCGCCTGCGCATCAGCCGAAAGTCGGTGCGCGCAACGCCTCATTTGCTGCGGCGCAGCAGAATGATGGGCTTGCTTTCTGGAATATAGTATACCAACATCCATCGAGCGCTTGCGACGATACGCCACAAGAATTGCGACACAGGGTCACAACAAGACCGGCGCGCTCGGGAGGACTTGATGGTTTCCAGCAATACGGCCGTCACACAAGCTCAACCTTCGTCCAGTGGCTTCCGCTGGATGCAGCTGGTCATGGGCATCGTCTGCATGGCGATGATCGCGAACCTGCAATATGGCTGGACGCTGTTCGTCGACCCGATCGACGGCGCGCATCACTGGGGCCGCGCGGCGATCCAGTTCGCCTTCACGATCTTCGTGGTGACGGAAACCTGGCTGGTGCCGGTCGAGGCCTGGTTCGTCGACAAATACGGCCCGCGGCTCGTCATCATGTTCGGCGGCGTCATGATCGCGCTGGCCTGGGTGTTGAACTCCTATGCCGATTCACTTCCCATGCTCTACGCCGCCGCCGTGATCGGCGGCATCGGCGCCGGCGCGGTGTACGGCACCTGCGTCGGCAACGCGCTGAAGTGGTTTCCCGACCGTCGCGGGCTCGCCGCCGGCGCCACCGCGGCCGGCTTCGGTGCGGGCGCTGCGCTGACCGTGGTGCCGATCGCCAACATGATCGCCGCGAGCGGCTATCAGACCGCGTTCTTCGATTTCGGCATCGGCCAGGGACTGATCGTCTTCATCCTCGCCTTCTTCATCCAGCCGCCCGCCGTCTTGATGCCGCCGAAGAAGAAGCAGCTCAATCTGCCGCAGACCAAGATCGACTTCACGCCACCGCAGGTGCTGCGCAGCCCGATCTTCTGGGTGATGTATCTGGTGTTCGTGATGGTCGCCTCCGGCGGCCTGATGGCGGCGGCGCAGATCGCACCGATCGCGCACGACTACAAGATCGCCTCGACGCCGGTCTCGCTCGCCGGCTTCCAGATGGCCGCGCTGACCTTCGCGATTTCGCTCGACCGCATCTTCGACGGTTTCGGACGCCCGTTCTTCGGCTGGGTCTCCGACAATATCGGCCGCGAGCACACCATGTTCATCGCGTTCGGCACCGGCGCGCTGATGCTGCTGACGCTGTCAACCTGGGGCCACAACCCGCTGGTGTTCGTGCTGGCGACCGCGGTCTATTTCGGCGTGTTCGGCGAGATCTATTCGCTATTCCCGGCGACCTGCGGCGACACCTTCGGCTCGAAGTTCGCGACCACCAACAACGGCATGCTCTACACCGCGAAGGGCACCGCCTCGCTGCTGGTGCCGGCCGCCAGCATCGTCGCCACCAATTATGGCTGGCAGGCGGTGTTCGTGATCGCGGTCGCGCTCAACGCCACCGCGGCGCTGATGGCGCTGTTCGTGATCAAGCCGATGCGCCGCGCCTTCATCCACGGCAACGAAGCCGCCGCAGCGGCTGCGACCGCAACGAGCGCCAAAACCGCCTGATCCGGATATCTCCAGCCGAACCGAAAGAGGCGCACCTCGGTGCGCCTCTTTCCTTTTGGCGGGTTCTCTTGCGGGTCTCTGGAATACCAAATACCAATTGCGACTGAATCGGACCTGCGCTTTATCATTCACGCCTGCTCAAATCGTTCGAAGCGTCAGCAGGCCTGCCTATTTAAGCTATTTGCTGGTGGTAGATTCTCCCGATCGCCGCATTGACAATTGGTATTATGTATACCAGATTGACGCCGTCGATCATCCACGGAGGTTGCCATGCAAGTCGGAGATATCCTGCGCAAGAAGACCCCTCGCGTCGCCACGGTTCGCATGAACGAGACAGTCGCGATCGCCGCGCAGCTGATGCGCGCGAGCAATATCAGCGCGCTCGTGGTCAAGGATGTCGTTCGCACCGAGGGCAACACCGCCGCGGGCATGTTCACCGAGCGTGACGTGGTGCGCGCGATCGCCGAGCATGGTGCGGCCGGCGCCAACATGAAAGTGTCGCAGTTCGTCTCGGTGCAGCAGCTGGTGTCATGCACCTCGAGCGACACGCTCGAGCACATCCGTCATCTCATGACCAAGCACCACATCCGCCACGTGCCGGTGATCGACGATTACAGCCTGATCGGCGTCGTCAGCATGCGCGACATCGCAGCCGCGTTCGACGAGGAAGCGACGAGCGCGATGGCGCGGACCGTGACGGCGTATCAAACATCCGAGCAGACCCAGCCAACCCAATAGCTGTCTCGATCCCGTCGCTTTCAGCCAGGCGCCGCGTGGTCGATCACCGGCGCCTGAGCAGATCATCGAAACCTTCCACCCGCCCCTTACTTCACCGCGGCGCCCCATCATTTCCGCATGGGCGCGCCGCAGGTCGCCGGTAGACATTTGCCGGACAGGACTGCATCCTTCCATCGACATCCAAAAACAACACCGTGCGCGGCACGTCCGCGTCGCGGAAAATTCCGATGGAAACCGAGGGCAGAATGATCAAGACACGCTTCACCGAAATGTTCGGCGTCGACCACCCGATCGTGCAGGGCGGCATGCAATGGGTCGGGCGCGCGGAGCTGGTTGCCGCCGTCGCCAATGCCGGCGCACTCGGCATGATCACCGCGCTGACGCAGCCGACGCCGGACGATCTGCGCAAGGAGATTGCGCGCTGCCGCGAGCTGACCGACAAGCCGTTCGGCGTCAACCTGACCATCCTGCCCGCGATCAAGCCGCCGCCTTACGCCGAATATCGCCAGGCCATCATCGAGAGCGGCATCAAGATCGTCGAGACCGCCGGCAACAAGCCGCAGGAGCATGTCGACGAGTTCAAGAAGCACGGCGTCAAGGTGCTGCACAAATGCACTAGCGTCCGCCACGCGCTGTCCGCCGAGCGGATGGGCGCCGACGCGATCTCGATCGACGGCTTCGAATGCGCCGGCCATCCCGGCGAGGACGACACCCCCGGCCTGATCCTGATTCCGGCAGCCGCCGACAAGGTGAAGATCCCGATGATCGCCTCCGGCGGCTTCGGCGATGCGCGTGGCCTCGTTGCCGCGCTGGCGCTCGGCGCCGAAGGCATCAACATGGGCACGCGCTTCATGTGCACCAAGGAGAGCCCGATCCATCAGCTCGTCAAGGAACGCATCGTCGCCAATGACGAGCGCGAGACCGAGCTGATCTTCCGCACCATGCGCAACACCTCGCGCGTCGCCAAGAATGCGATCTCCACCAAGGTCGTTGCGATGGAGAAGGAAGGCGCCAAGTTCGAGGACGTCCGTGAGCTCGTCGCCGGCGCCCGCGGCAAGATGGTCTATGCGACCGGCGATGCCGACGAAGGCATCTGGTCGGCCGGCCAGGTGCAGGGCCTGATCCACGACATCCCGTCCTGCGCCGAGCTGGTGTCGCGCATCGTGCACGAGGCGGAAGCGATCATCCGCGAGCGGCTCGAGGCGATGATGTCCGGCGGCAAGCGCCAGGCCGCGGAATAGACGAGATCAAGCGAAACGGACATCGGTTCGCATGAAAAAGACCGCGTCAAGTCAATAACTGTCAAGACGATGACTGGGGCTTCGGTTCTGATTCAATCAGAACCGAATGCTCAAGCGGGAGTTCGCATGCGTCTCTTCAAGTCGGTCATGGTCGCCGCCCTTTGCCTGTCGGCGACAACGGCCCATGCCGCGGGCCTGCGGCTCATCAAGGTGCCGACAGACGGCGCCACGCCCATGCAGATCGCGGTGTGGTCGCCCTGCGCCGCGCCGGCGGGCGAGGTGAAGGTACGCACGCTGACCCTGCCCGGCACCACCGATTGCCCCGTCGTTGGTGACAGGCTGCCGCTCATCGCGGTCTCACATGGTTACGGCGGCAGCTTCACCGGGCATCACGACACCGCCGAGACGCTCGCCGATGCCGGCTTCGTCGTGGTCGCCGTCAATCATCCCGCCGACACCGGCGCTGGCGATATGACCCGGGCCGATACGCTCGCAGTGCTGATCGAACGCTCGGCCGACATCAAACGGGCGATCGACTACATGCTCGACGCATGGCCGGATCGGAGCAAGCTCGACCCTGGCAAGATCGGCTTTTTCGGCTTCTCGCGCGGCGGTTACACCGGCCTCGTCGTCGCCGGGGCCAATCCGGATATCCGCAAGGCCACAGCGTTCTGCACCGGGCTGTATCGCAAGCCGAGTTGCGAGGAGCTCCAACGCAACGAGATTCCAGCGCAGCCGGCCGTTCATGACCCTCGCGTCAAGGCGATGGTGGTGGCCGACCCGGCGTTCGGTCCCATGTTCGACCGCGATGCGTTCAAGGACATCAAGATACCGGTTCAGATCTGGGCTTCCGAGCTCAGCGGCGAGCAAGGCATCTCTGAGGTCAACCCGGGCTACGTCGCGACGATCAACAGCGAGCTGCCGGTCAGGGCGGACTATCATGTCGTCCGCAATGCCGGCCATTTTGCCTTTCTGGCGCCGTGCTCTGCGGGAATGGCCAGCGCATTGCCGAAGCTGTGCACCGACAAGCCGGGCTTCGACCGCGTTGCGTTCCACAGGGAGTGGAACGCCGACATCCTTGCCTTCTTCCGCAAGCAGCTGGACGTTCACCAGCCCTGACATCACATCATCAACAACCCGAAGTGTCCTGCGACACGCCTCGGCCGCCCCAGCCAGAAGAGAACCCCATGAAAGCCTATGTGTACGGAGCCAACGGCCCTGAAATCACCGACGTCACCAAGCCGGTGCCGAAGGGCACCCAGGTGCTGGTCAAGGTCCACGCCTGCGGGCTCAACCGCGCCGATCTCGGCATGACCAAGGGCCACGCCCATGGCGCGGCCGGCGGCGTCGGCACCGTGCTCGGCATGGAATGGGCCGGCGAAGTTGCCGAGCTCGGGCCCGATGCCAAGGACGTCAAGGTCGGCGACAAGATCATGGGGTCCGGCGGCGCGGCGTTCGCCGAATACACGCTGGCCGATCACGGCCGGCTGTTCCGCACCCCATCGAACATGAATTCCGACGAGGCCGCCACGCTTCCCGTCGCGCTCGCCACCATGCACAACGCCGTCGTCACCAATGGCGCATTGCAGCCCGGCCAGACCGTGCTGATCCAGGGCGCCAGCTCTGGCGTCGGCCTGATGGCGATGCAGATTGCGAAACTGAAGGGTGCGAAACTCGTGGTGGGATCATCCACCGATGCGATGCGCCGCGGCCGGCTGAAGGAATTCGGCGCCGATCTTGCGGTCGACTCCAAGGATCCCGGCTGGGTCGATCAGGTGTTGCAGGCGACATCAGGCGAAGGCGTCGATCTGATCGTCGATCAGGTCTCGGGTTCCGTCGCCAACCAGAATCTGAAGGCAACCAAGGTCAAGGGCCGCATCGTCAACGTCGGCCGGCTCGGCGGCACCCATGCCGACTTCAACTTCGACCTGCACGCGGCACGCCGCATCCAGTATATCGGCGTCACCTTCCGCACCCGCACGATCGATGAGATCAGAGAGATCTTCGAGCAGGTGCGCAAGGACATCTGGCCGGCGGTCGAGGCACGCAAGCTGCAACTGCCGATCGACCAGGTCTACAAATTCGCCGACATCGGCAAGGCGTTCGAGCACATGGAAGCCAACAAGCATCTCGGCAAGATCGTGGTGACGCTATAGCGACGCGGGCTCTTCCGCGACGCCGGGGACGTGCCCATATGGAACCCGGGCTGCTTGGGTTCCATGAACGAGCATGACTTTCGGCATCCCGCAATCTCCCGGAATAGACCCGATCGAACCGCGTACTTACACTCGGTTGCAATTCAACATCGGTGGTACTTGCAGATCGTCCGGCAGTCGAATGCGACCGCCGGTCCGTTACGCGAACGCCGCGCTGCAATCGGAGAAGGGTCATATGCGTACCAACGGCAACCGCCTGCGCTCAAGCCGTCGCGCCAAGCTGACGCGCCGGACCAAGGCGGGCGACAGCATCGGTCGCCAGGCGAGCGAGATTGCGAAGCGGCTCGCATTCCTCAGAATGATTGAGGCTGTTATCGCCACCCATCAATCTTCACCGCCGAACGATGCCGCACAACCGCAGCAGCGCCGACCCCGACAGCCAGCTGCGTTGCCGCACCGAGCCACCGCTCCGGCGCAGTCGCGCCTGCGCAAGCGGGCTCGATAGTTCGGTCAGAACCATCTAGCCATCGTCGCACCGTTGTTCAGACCGCTCGAACCTCGGCAAGCCGCTTGATGGCGTAGGCGTCGTCCCAGCAGACGGCGGCTTGCCATGCGGCCGATGCCTGCTCGGCGACATCATGCGCGTTGCCGTCGAGACCGGCAGCGTTGTGGGGCAGCACCAGGTCGAGATCGGGAACGTCGACATGCGACTCGTCCCAGTCGATCAACGCCACCCGGTCTGCCGTCATGCGGATGTTGCGCGGGTTGAGGTCGCCGTGGACGACACAGGTCCGACGCCCGGCGAGCCTCGCCCATGCGGCTCGGCATCGGGCGACGCCCTCAGGCGGCATGGCGCCGAGGTTGATCCGCGTTCCGGTTTCGGCGTGCAGCAGGTCGGTCGACGACCGCCAGCCCGGACGTTGCGGCCAGCCTGCCGTCAATTGGTGCAGCCGACGGAGCACGTCGGCCACGCGACGCCAGTCGTCCGCCGTCTCGGGCGGTCCGCCCTCCAGATAGGTCATCACCACAAGACCATTCGCGAACAGCCGGCCGTCTGTCGTCGGGATCGGCACCGGCACGGTCAGACCTTCGCGGTCGAGGCGTTGGAGGAGCTCCGTCTCCCATTCGAGATCAGCATCGCTCCTCGCGCCGAGCCGACCGACCGCAAGGCGCCCCCGGACACGCACGCTCCACACGTCGTTGGCCACCCCGCCGGACAGTGGCTCGATGCGAACTGCGTCCTCACCCCACTGTCCGAGTGCATCCCATCCCGTTGGCGACATCAGGAACATTCCTCGTCGAGTTGGCTGACAAGAATCATTGGGCGAATGCTATCTCTTGGCCCACCGCAGTTGCGCAGACCTGTTGGCCATCTACACGGATAGCCACACGACCATTCAAACAGTACGGCCGCACAGGTCGAGCAGTTGATTTGGCCACCGCGTGCTCGATAGTTCAGCATACATGCTACCGCGGTAAACCAGGGTATTCGGCGTGCCGTCGGGCTCGATGAAGTGGGTCGCATTCTGCATGAGCCTGTAGCCGCGACCTTGGTATATTCGAGGCTCGTGAGCAAACAAGATAGAGAAGGGAATCTGCCGCTCCGCGAGGCGCTGATGAGCGCGCTGAATCAGAGCGCGACTGTGACCTGTCAACCGGCGATCAGGCGCGATGGCAATCCCGCCGAGCATTCCGATCTCGACATTCTCGACGCCAATTCTCACCCTGCGTGTGTAAAGTCCCAGATGGCCGAACACGACTGAACCGTCACGAAGGATCATTGCCATGTCAGGTCGACCTACTGCACGATAGTAGTCGCCGTCGTTGGGGCCATCCTCGGGAAAAGCACGGCTCAGCAGTCTGTGCACGCCAGATGCGAGATCACCTTCGAGATCGCCTGCCCGGACTTCCAGCAATTCAATCATCGGCTCTTCGCTTATCCTGTATCTCCGACCGAATATCAGCTTACCCCCTTGGGAAATAGCGCGCACCCGGCATTCGCTGCGCCCTCCTGTTTGACGGGCGAAACGAAGAGCAAAGCTCGGACTAATGATGTCGCGAGAATGCGAAGCTGCGTCCTCATCCAGGCTGTCATCGCCCGACCTCGACCAGGCGATCCAGTACGCCGCGGCCTCTCGGCTCACGTACTATTGCCTCTGGAATACTGGTTCACCCGCCTGCGCGGGTGATGACACCGGTTGTTTGAATCGAGAACCATCCTCACCGTCGTCCTGGCGGAAGCCAGGACCCATTACCCCGAATGCGAGTCGTGACACGATGCAGTTGCTACAGTTCACTTCAACAACACGATCCTGTGGTTATGGGTCCTGGCTTCCGCCAGGACGACGGCGTGATCTCGGCGTCAACATATGCCACCGATGAGCTCGCGCAGTGTACGTCTTGAGATTCGGAATAGTTCGCAACAACTCCACCGCCGGGACGCACTTGCAACTGAGTGGCGATTGCGCGTGGTGAACAACGACTGACACTTGATGTTCACGGACTCCCTGCTAAACCGCCGCCCATGAATTCTTCACCCGCCAGCGCATCCCACAGCAAGACATCCGTCGCCGCGATCTCGATCCTCGCCAGTGGCAGCATGGCGGTGGCGAAGTTCGTCGTCGGCATCGCCATCGGATCGCTGGCGCTGATCTCCGAGGCGCTGCACTCCTCGATCGACCTGGTCGCCACCATCATCACCTGGGCGGTGGTGCGGGTGTCGGATCAGCCGGCCGACGCCGAGCATCATTACGGCCACGGCAAGTTCGAGAGCGTCTCGGCGCTGTTCATCATCGGCCTGCTCTATGTGCTGGCCGGCGGCATCCTGGTGCAGGCCTACAGTCATCTGCGCGAGGGAGCGCCGCCGCCCTCGATCTCGGCCATTCCCTTCATCGTGCTCGTCGTCGATATCGGCGTCAATCTGTGGCGCGCCCGGGCGCTGCACCGTGCCGCGCGCGACACCAAGAGCCAGGCGCTCGCCGCCGACGCGTTGCACTTCGCCTCCGACGTGATGGGTTCGACCGCCGTCATCGTCGGCCTGGTGCTGGCAGGCCTCGGCTTCTGGTGGGGCGATGCCGCAGCGGCCATCGCGGTCGCGGTGATGATCTCGCTGCTCGGCCTCCGCATGGCCCGTGAGACGGTCGAGACCCTGCTCGACCGCGCCCCCGAAGGCGCGCAGGAGAAGGCCACCGCTGCCATCAAGACCGTGCCGGGGGTCGTCGATGTCGATCGCCTGCGGGTCCGCATGGTCGGCGCGACGCATTTCATCGATGCCATCGCCACCGTGCCGCGCACCTACCCGATCGACCGCGTCGAGGACATCAAGCGGCGGGCGCAGGAGGCGGTGAGCGAGGCGTTCGGCGACGCCGACCTCACCTTCACCGCGGTGCCGGTGGCGCGCGACAATGAGAGCGTGCGCGAGCGCATCATGGTGATCGCGCGCAATTCCGGCCTCGCCATCCACCACGTCACCGTCCACGACATCGGCGGCAAGCTGATCGTCAGCATCGACCTCGAAGTCGACAGCGATATGGCGCTGGATGCCGCGCACGACATCGCCCACGAACTCGAGCGCGCGATCCGCGAGGACTTCGGCGAGGACGTCGAGGTCGACACCCATATCGAGCCGCTCGAGCCGGAACTGCCGTGGGGAACCGACGCAGCGCCGGATCGCGTCGAAACCATCCGGGCCGCGCTGACCGAATTTGCAGCCGGCGGCGCGATCCATGACATTCACAACGTGCGGGTCCGCAACACCGACGCAGGCGAGATCGTCAACTTCCATTGCCGCGCCACGCCCACGATGAGCGTGATCAAGGTGCACGAAGGCGTCGACGAGATCGAACGCAAACTGCGGCGCGCGTTCCCCACCGTGAAGCGCGTGATCAGTCACGCAGAACCGGCGCGCGCGTAATTCTACGGAGGCGTTCCTGTTTCGGACTCACTTTGCGCATCGTGATTCTGTTTTGGACAAGAATTATTTCGCATTAACGAATCGTTGACTCTCGACAGTCCCGGAAATCTGGATTCAAATGATCATGATTCGGATGCATCGTGGGGAGCATCCGAACCGGGTAAAAATCAGCTTAGAGCGGGGGTCTAAGGCATGGCGCGCGCGCATGCAGCGAACGCGTGCGTCCAATCCGATTCGATCAAGGGATTGGCGCAATCGATCGCGAAACCGGCCTATCACAGGCTCCTGACGGCCGAGCCTGCACTGCGCCGCGCTGTGCCTACTCTCATCATCGCCTTCCTGATCACCATCTGCCTCGGCGCCTTCGTCCAGGTGATCGACCAGAACCGGCAGAAGCGCGGCGCGATGAAGCGCGACCTTGCCGCGCTCTCCGACATCCTCGCCGAACGCCTCGACCGCCTGACCTCGGTGCGTCGCGACCGGCTCGCCAATATCGAGCGGTTGCAGGAGCTGCTGCCCGACCTGATCCCGTCCTGGGGCAACGCCTATGGCCGCCACGTCATCATCACCGGCGCCGATCACCGCGTGCTGGCCCGCGTGCCGATCGACGGTGCAGGCGAGAACGACCGCATCCTCGACATCGTCTCCACCGCGCAACTGATGATCGCGCCGGGCCAGCAGGGCGTCGTCAACGACATGACGCTGCCGGGCGGCACCGGCGCGCTGGCGATCTCGCAGCTCGTCAAGTCGCTGCCCGGCCAGATCGTCGTCATCCAGGAGATGAACGAGCCGATCTGGGGATCGGACGCCGCGCTCTCGGTGACGCTGTCGGCAACCACGAGCTTCGTGGTGCTGATCCTCGGCTTCGCCTTCCACTGGCAATCGACCCGGGCCCGCGAGGGCGATCTGATCAACGACGCGGTGCGCGGCCGGATCGACACCGCGCTCAACCGCGGCCGTTGCGGATTGTGGGACTGGGACCTGTCGCGCGGCAGGATCTTCTGGTCGCAGTCGATGTTCACGCTGCTCGGGCTCGATAGCCGCAACGACCTGCTCACCTTCGGCGAGGTCAACGCGCTGGTGAACTCCGACGACATCAACCTGTTCGACATCGCCGACCAGCTGATCTCGGGCAAGATCGATCACATCGACCAGAGCTTCCGCATGCGCCATGTCGGCGGCCACTGGATCTGGCTGCGGGTGCGCTGCGAGCTCAGCCATGCCGCGGCCGACGGCGGCCTGCACCTGATCGGCATCGCGGTCGACATCACCGAGCAGAAGAGCCTCGCCGAGAAGTCGGTGGAAGCGGACTTGCGGCTGCGCGACGCCATCGAGACCATCCCGGAGGCCTTCGTGCTCTGGGATGCCGAGGATCGCCTGGTGCTCTGCAACTCGCACTTCCAGCGGCTGCACAAGCTGCCCGACAGCGCCGTCGCCCCCGGCACCTCCTACGAGACCGTGATCGAGGTCGGCAGCATGCCGGAGGTGCGCACCCGCCTGCACGAGAGCGGCATGCCGGCGCCGGGCGCCCGCACCTTCGAGGCCCAGCTCGACGACGGCAGCTGGCTGCACATCAGCGAACGCCGCACCAAGGACGGCGGCTACGTCTCGGTCGGCACCGACATCACTCGCATCAAGGCGCACGAGCAGAAGCTGGTCGACAACGATCTGCGGCTGCGCGCCACCGTGATCGACCTCCAGCGCTCGCAATCCGAGCTGGAACGGCAGGCCGTCGAACTCGCTGACCTCGCCGAGAAATATTCGCAGGAGAAGACTCGCGCCGAGGACGCCAACGCCGCGAAGTCGAAATTCCTCGCCAACATGAGCCATGAGCTGCGCACGCCGCTCAACGCCATCATCGGCTTCTCCGAGATCATGGGCTCTGGCCTGTTCGGCACGCTCGGCTCGGACAAATACGAGGAATACTGCCACGACATCCTGACATCGGGGAAATATCTGCTCGAGGTCATCAACGACATCCTGGACATGTCGAAGATCGAGGCCGGCCGCATGAAGTTCGACATGGAGCCGCTCAACCTCTCCGGCATCCTCGCCGAGTCGCTGCGGGTGGTGTCCGGCCGCGCCGAGCACAAGGGCCTGTCGCTGGAATCGGATATCGAGAGCACGATCTCCGTCGTCGCCGACCGCCGCTCGGTCAAGCAGATCATCGTCAACCTGCTCTCCAACGCCGTGAAGTTCACGCCCGACAATGGCCGCGTGCTGGTGCGCGGCCAGATGCTGGACGATTCGATCGTGCTGCTGATCGCCGACAGCGGCATCGGCATCGCGCCGGACTCGCTGCGGCGGCTCGGCAAGCCGTTCGAGCAGGTCGAGAGCCAGCTCACCAAGAGCTACCAGGGCTCGGGCCTCGGGCTTGCGATCGCCCGCTCGCTGACCAATCTGCACGGCGGCTCGATGAAGCTGCGCTCCAAGCTCGGCGTCGGCACCGTGGTCCGCGTCACGCTTCCCCGCGATCCCCGCACGCTGCAGGCACGGCTGCCGGAAGCCGCGTAGGAACGCTACGCGCTCTCCAGCGTCGGCGCGACTTCGCGCGCGACCTGCACCAATGCCGCGATCAGCGGCGTCATCGGATCGCGCTGCGGGATCACCAGGCCGATGCTGTAGTCGACGACCGGATCGACGATCGGAATGCTGCGCACGGCGTCGGCAAGGCCGAGCGTCTCGGCGAGCTTGGCCGGCATCACGCTCGCCCAGCGTCCGGTCTTCACATGGGTGTAGAGCACGAGCAGCGAGTTCGACGTCAGCGTCGGCGTCGCTTCCGCGCCGACCGAGGTCAGCGCGCGATCGATGATGCGGCGGTTCTGCATGTCGGGCGTCAGCAGGCACAGCGGCACGGTGCCGACTTCCTTCCAGGTCACCTGCTTGCGGTCGCCGAACATCGCATCCGGCGCCGTCAGCAGCCGATAGCTCTCATTGTAGAGCGGGATGGTGCGGACCTTGCCGATCGGCTCGTTCTCGATATAGGTCAGCCCGGCATCGACCTCGAGATTTTCGAGCAGGCCGAGCACGTCGGCCGAGGTGCAGGACTGGATGCGGAAGCGCACGTCGGGATGGCGCGCCCGGAACGGCGTGGTGAGCGAGGCCACCATGCCGAGCGCAGTCGGGATCGCCGCGATCCGGATCTCGCCCGACAGTTTGTCCTTGAGGCTGTTGATCTCCTGCTTCATCGCCCGCGCGTCGCCGACGATGCGCCGCGCCCAGTCCAGCGTCCGCTCGCCTTCCGGCGTGAAGCCCTGGAAGCGGGAGCCGCGCTGCACCAGCATGACGCCGAGGATCTCCTCGAGCTGCTTGAGGCTGGTCGACATGGTCGGCTGGGTGACGCCGCAGGCCTCCGCGGCCCGGCCGAAATGCCGTTCCTTGGCCAGCGCCAGCAGAAGTTCCAGCTTGTCGATCAAGGTCCAGACCCCTTCGGAAAGCGGTGCCGCAGGCGGCACGCCGATACACCCATAGGTAACACGATCAGGGCGCGATCCCGAAATCCAAACCAGGCCGGAAGTGCGTGATTCCAGACCATTATTGCAATCCCGGATCGACCCATTCGGCAACGCTATTAATCGCGTTTCGCAATCGCCGCATGAGACAGCTTTATTGATATATCGAAGGATTCCAATTCTCATATACGGAGCAAAAAATGATCGTGAGAAGCGCAGATGACGGTGGGATACGAACCTTGGGACGCGACGCGCGGCGCTGAGATCATCGCCGAGCATGCCGGGCTCGAAGGCGCCACGCTGGTGATCCTGCACGCGCTGCAAGAGGCGTTTGGCTACGTGCCGGAGCCGGCGATCCCGATGGTGGCGGAAGCGCTCAATTTGTCCCGCGCCGAGGTGCACGGCGTATTCACCTTCTACCACGACTTCCGCAAGCAGCCGGCCGGACGGCACGTCCTGAAGCTCTGCCGCGCCGAGGCCTGCCAGGCTGCGGGCGGCGATGCGCTGGCGGCGCGCGCTGAGGCAAAACTCGGCGTTTCCCTGGGAAATACCACCGCGGACGACCGCGTCACGCTGGAGCCGATCTACTGCCTCGGCCTGTGCGCCACGGCGCCGTCGGCGATGCTGGATGGCCGCGTGATCGGCCGGCTCGATGAAGCGCGGATCGATGCGCTGGTCGCGGAGGCACAGCGATGACGATGCGGATCTTCATTCCCCGCGATGCCGGTGCGGTCGCCGTCGGCGCCGACGATGTCGCGCTCGCTTTCGAGCAGGCCGCAGCCGCACGGGGCAAGGCGGTCGAGATCGTCAGGACCGGCTCGCGCGGGCTGTACTGGCTGGAGCCGCTGGTCGAACTCGCGACGGCGCAGGGCCGTGTCGCATTCGGTCCGGTGGCCACCTCCGAAGTCCCAGCCCTGATCGACGCGATGGCGAACGACGGCCCGCACGCCCTGCGGCTTGGTGTCACAGACCAGATTCCCTGGCTGAAGCGGCAGACCCGCCTGACCTTCGCGCGCTGCGGCGTGATCGATCCGCGCTCGGTCGACGACTACCGCGCCCATGGCGGCTACAAGGGTCTGGAGCGCGCGCTGACGCTGACCTCAGACCAGATCCTCGCCGACGTCACCACGTCAGGCCTGCGCGGCCGCGGCGGCGCCGGCTTCCCGACCGGCATCAAGTGGAAGACCGTGGCGCAGGCCAGCGCCGACCGCAAATACATCGTCTGCAATGCCGACGAAGGCGACAGCGGCACCTTCGCCGACCGCATGATCATGGAGGGCGACCCCTTCGTCGTGATCGAAGGCATGACGATTGCCGGTATCACCGTAGGCGCCACCAAGGGCTACATCTACATCCGCTCGGAATATCCGCACGCGGTCGAGGCGATGAACGCGGCGATCACAGCTGCCCGCCGCGCCGGCCTGCTCGGCAAGGGCATCGGCGGCTCCCCCCATGAGTTCGATCTCGAAGTGCGCGTCGGCGCCGGCGCCTATGTCTGCGGCGAAGAGACCTCGCTGCTGGAGAGCCTCGAGGGCCGCCGCGGCATCGTGCGCGCCAAGCCACCGCTGCCGGCGCACAAGGGCCTGTTCGGCCGCCCGAGCGTGATCAACAACGTGCTGTCATTCGCGGCGATCCCGTTCATCCTCGACAACGGCGCCAAGGCCTATGCCGATTTCGGCATGGGACGCTCGCGCGGCACGATGCCGATCCAGCTCGCCGGCAACATCAGATATGGCGGGCTGTTCGAGACCGCGTTCGGCGTCACGCTCGGCGAACTCGTCGACGAGATCGGCGGCGGCACCTTCACCGGACGCGAGGTGCGCGCGGTGCAGGTCGGCGGACCGCTCGGCGCCTATTTCCCGCGCGCGCTGTTCGACACCCCGTTCGACTATGAGGCGTTCGCGGCGCGCGACGGCCTGATCGGCCATGGCGGCGTCGTCGTGTTCGACGACAGCGTCGACATGGCCAGGCAGGCCCGCTTCGCGATGGAGTTCTGCGCGGTCGAATCCTGCGGCAAGTGCACGCCGTGCCGGATCGGCTCGACCCGCGGCGTCGAGACCATCAACAAGATCATCAACGGCGACCGCGTCGCCGAGAACCTCGCCGTGGTCGAGGACCTCTGCAACACCATGAAATTCGGTTCGCTCTGCGCGCTCGGCGGCTTCACGCCCTACCCCGTGCTGAGCGCCTTGAAACACTTCCGGGAAGATTTCGGCCCGGCACCGGCCCGCTTGCAGGCCGCGGAATAGTTGAGGAGATCACGATGTCGCTGATCCAGGAAATCGATTTCGGCACGCCCAAGTCCAAATCCGAGACGATGGTCACGCTGACCATCGACGGCAATCAGGTGACGGTGCCCGAGGGCACCTCGATCATGCGCGCGGCGATGGAGTCCGGCACGCAGATTCCCAAGCTGTGCGCGACCGACATGGTCGACGCCTTCGGCTCCTGCCGGCTCTGCCTGGTCGAGATCGAGGGCCGCGCCGGGACGCCCGCCTCCTGCACCACGCCTGTGATGCCCGGCCTCGTCGTGCATACCCAGAGCGAGCGGCTGAAGAAGCTGCGCAAGGGCGTGATGGAGCTCTACATCTCCGACCATCCACTGGACTGTTTGACCTGCGCCGCCAATGGCGACTGCGAATTGCAGGACATGGCGGGCGCGGTCGGCCTGCGCGACGTGCGCTACGGCTATGAGGGCGAGAACCACGTCTTCGCCAAATCGCACGGCTGCGAAAACGACAACTGGATGCCGAAGGACGAATCCAATCCGTACTTCACCTACGATCCGTCGAAGTGCATCGTCTGCTCGCGCTGCGTCCGGGCCTGCGAGGAGGTGCAAGGCACGTTCGCGCTGACGATTGCCGGCCGCGGCTTCGACAGCCGCGTCTCGCCCGGCATGAGCGAAAGCTTCCTCGGCTCTGAATGCGTGTCCTGCGGTGCCTGCGTGCAGGCCTGCCCGACCGCGACGCTGACCGAGAAATCCGTGATCGAGATCGGCCAGCCGGAGCACTCGGTCGTGACCACCTGCGCCTATTGCGGCGTCGGCTGTACCTTCAAGGCCGAGATGCGCGGCGAGGAAGTGGTTCGCATGGTGCCGTGGAAGGACGGCAAGGCCAACCGCGGCCATTCCTGCGTCAAGGGCCGCTTCGCCTGGGGTTACACCACCCACAAGGAGCGCATCCTGAAGCCGATGATCCGCGAGCGCATCGAGGATCCCTGGCAGGAAGTATCCTGGGACGAGGCGATGAATTTCGCCGCCGCGAAGTTCAAGGGCATCCAGCAGAAATACGGCCGCGACGCGGTCGGCGGCATCACCTCGTCACGTTGCACCAATGAAGAGACCTATCTGGTGCAGAAGCTGATCCGGGCCGGCTTCGGCAACAACAACGTCGACACCTGCGCCCGCGTCTGCCATTCGCCGACCGGCTATGGCCTGTCGCAGACCTTCGGCACCTCGGCCGGAACGCAGGACTTCGACTCGGTCGAGCACACCGACGTCGTCCTGATCATCGGCGCCAACCCGGCGGCGGCTCACCCGGTGTTCGCCTCGCGGCTGAAGAAGCGGCTGCGCCAGGGTGCCAAACTGATCGTGGTCGATCCGCGCCGCACCGAGATGGTGGAATCGCCGCATGTGAGGGCGCTGCATCTGCCGCTGATGCCCGGCACCAACGTCGCCGTGGTCACGGCGCTCGCCCATGTCATCGTCACCGAAGGGCTGGTCAACGAGAGCTTCGTGCGCGAACGCTGCGACTGGAGCGAGTTCGAGGAATGGGCGGCCTTCGTCGCCCAGGAGAAGTACAGCCCAGAAGCGACCGCGATCATGACCGGCCTCGACCCGAAGGACCTGCGCGAGGCGGCGCGGATCTACGCCACCGGCGGCAATGGCGCGATCTACTACGGGCTCGGCGTCACCGAGCACAGCCAGGGCTCCACCACGGTGATCGCGATCGCCAACCTTGCGATGGCGACCGGCAATATCGGCCGCCCCGGCGTCGGCGTGAATCCGCTGCGCGGCCAGAACAACGTGCAGGGTTCCTGCGACATGGGCTCGTTCCCGCACGAGCTGCCGGGCTATCGGCATATCGCGGGCGATGCCGTGCGCGAGCAGTTCGAGGCGATGTGGAACGTCAAGCTCAACAAGGAGCCCGGCCTGCGCATCCCCAACATGTTCGACGCCGCGATCGAGGGCACCTTCATGGGGCTCTACGTGCAGGGCGAGGACATCCTGCAATCCGACCCGAACACCAAGCACGTGGTGGCGGCGCTGTCGGCGATGGAATGCGTCATCGTTCACGATCTCTTCCTGAACGAGACCGCGAACTACGCCCACGTCTTCCTCCCCGGCTCGACCTTCCTCGAGAAAGACGGTACGTTCACCAACGCCGAGCGCCGCATCCAGCGGGTCCGCAAGGTGATGACGCCGCGCAACGGCTATGCCGACTGGGAAGTGACGATCCTGCTCGCCAAGGCGATGGGCTTCGAGATGCACTATAACCATCCGTCCGAGATCATGGACGAGATCGCGGCGCTGACGCCGACCTTCACCGGCGTCTCCTACGCCAAGCTGGACGAGCTCGGCTCGGTGCAATGGCCGTGCAACGAGAAGGCGCCGGAAGGCACGCCGATCATGCATATCGGCGGCTTCGTGCGCGGCAAGGGCAAGTTCATCATCACCGAATATGTCGCGACTGACGAGCGCACCGGGCCGCGCTATCCGCTGCTGCTCACCACCGGCCGCATCCTCAGCCAGTACAATGTCGGCGCACAGACCCGACGCACCGAGAACGTGGTCTGGCACGCCGAGGACCGGCTCGAGATCCATCCGCATGACGCCGAGCAACGCGGCGTGCGCGACGGCGACTGGGTGCGGCTCAACAGCCGCGCCGGCGAGACCACGTTGCGCGCGCTGATCACCGACCGGGTGGCGCCGGGCGTGGTCTACACCACGTTCCATCACCCCGACACCCAGGCCAACGTCATCACGACGGACTTCTCCGACTGGGCGACCAACTGCCCGGAGTACAAGGTCACCGCGGTGCAGATCTCGCCGTCGAACGGTCCGAGCGACTGGCAGAAGGCCTATGACGAACAGGCGCGCAACTCCCGCCGCATCGCGCCTGTGGTGGAGGCGGCCGAGTAGCGATGCGCGAGCCCGTCCACAAGGCGATCCGGAAGGTCTGGCGCGACGGCGTCTTCAGCGACGGCGCGCGCCTGATCCCGGAAGAGACGCCGCTGGCGCTGACCTACAATGGCGGCACTTACGCGGTGATGATGGGCTCGCCCGAGGACCTCAGCGATTTCGCCATCGGCTTCAGCCTGAGCGAAGGCATCGTGCAATCGGCCGACGAAATCGAGACCCTCGATATCGTCGAGCTCGATGATGGCATCGAGCTTCGGATGTGGCTCAAGCCCGACAAGGCCGAGCGGATCGCCGAGCGGCGGCGCAACATCGCCGGCCCGACCGGCTGCGGCCTGTGCGGAATCGACTCGATCAGCGAGGCGGTCCGACCGGCTGCCGTGGTGCCGGCGGGCCGTGTGTTCACGCCGCGCGAGATCATGACGGCGATGGCTGCGGTCGCGCCGCTGCAAGAGATCAACCATCAGACCCGCGCCGTGCACGCCGCCGCGTTCTGGACCGCCACGCGCGGCATCGTGGCGCTGCGCGAGGATGTCGGCCGCCACAATGCGCTCGACAAGCTCGCCGGCGCGCTGGCGCGCGACAAGGTCATTGCCAGCGACGGCATCGTGCTGCTGACCAGCCGCGTCTCGGTCGAGATGGTGCAGAAGACTGCCGCGATCGGCGCGCCGCTGATCGCGGCGGTGTCGGCACCGACGGCGCTTGCGGTCCGGATGGCGGATGCCGCCGGCATCACGCTCGCCGCGATCGCCCGCGCGGACGGATTTGAGATCTTTACCCACCCGGGCCGCGTCACCGGCGCGGTACCCGGCAAGGAGTCAGCCTATGTCGTCGTCGCCTGAAAAGCTGGTCTATATGGCGAACCAGATCGGAAAGTTCTTCCACAGCCAGGGCCACGACCGCGCCGTGCAGGGCATCTCCGAGCACATCTGGAAGTTCTGGGACCCGCGGATGCGCAAGCAGATCTTCGCCCATCTCGACGCCGGCGGCGCCGGCCTCGACGCCGACGTCCGCGATGCCTTGCAGAAACTGAAGCAGCAGGCGTAGTCGGCCAGCGCAACGATAAGGGGGTGGGCAAAGGCGCGCTGGCGCCGTGCCGACCTTCAAGCGTTCCGCTCGGAACGGTGGGCACGCTTCGCTTTGCCCACCCTACGCGCTGCTCTATCACCGTCACCCTGAGGAGCGCACTCTTGCGCGCGTCTCGAAGGGTCGACGGCCCGGCCGGTGGCCGTGCATCCTTCGAGACGCGCTACGCGCTCCTCAGGATGACGGGATTGAGATCGCAGGGCGGGTTAGCGCTTCCGTCTTCGCTCGTTGAGTTACGGCGGACAAGTCGCTAACCTACCCTACGCGCTTCCCTAACCGACGATCGCGTTGAAGACGCGGCGCACCTCGCTCTGGGTCTCGCGCAGGCGCGCTTCGAGCGCGGAGAAATCCGGCGTGTCGCCGGCTCGCGCCATCACGCGCAGCAGATCCTCGCCCGCCGTCTCGGGATTGAACTTGCCGGTGACGCAGAGCCGCAGGATCTGCGTCAGATCATGATAGAGCCGCGCCGCCGAGCGCAGGATCTCGGCCTCGGACTGCCCGAGCAGACCGAGCTTGGCGGCATGATCGAGCACCTGCAAGGTCGAGACGCTGAGGATCTCCGGCTTCGCTGATGCGTGCGCGAGTTGCAGATACTGGGCGATGAAGTCGATGTCGACGAGCCCACCGGCGGCGAGCTTGAGGTCCCAGACGTCGTCCTCGCCCTTCTCCAGCGCGATGGCTCGTCGCATGTCGGCGGCGTCGTCCGCGGCCGGGTCAGGACGCTGCGGATG
>NZ_DDOP01000087.1:15175-15319 GCF_002341725.1 Bradyrhizobium sp. UBA2491 | reverse complement strand
TCCGGCCGCCCGTGCGCCCGCCGCACGCCCGGCGACCACGACAACCGCGCGCACGCCAGCCTCCGCGCCGCGGCCAGCCGCGGTTGCGGCCGGGCCCGACGAGGACGAAGGTCCGCGCATGGTGCGCCGCCCCGGCGGCGCCGT
>NZ_DDOP01000087.1:0-14979 GCF_002341725.1 Bradyrhizobium sp. UBA2491 | reverse complement strand
GCGCCGCCCCGGCGGCGCCGTGCGCCCCGTCGCGGCCCCGAAGACCACCCACAAGCCCGGTCCGCAGAAAGAGCGCGGCCGCCTCACCCTGACCACGGCGCTCAACGCCGACGACGTCCGCGAGCGTTCGATCGCCTCGTTCCGCCGCCGCACCCAGCGCCTGAAGGGGCACGCGTCGAACGAGCCCAAGGAAAAGCTGATCCGCGAAGTCATCATCCCGGAAGCGATCACGATCCAGGAACTGGCGAACCGCATGTCGGAGCGCGCGGTCGACGTCATCCGCATGCTGATGAAGCAGGGCGCGATGCACAAGATCACCGACGTGATCGATGCCGACACCGCGCAGCTGATCGCCGAAGAGCTTNNAACAGCAACAACAGCAACACCCGGGGTCGTCCGGGTGGTCGCAACCAGAGTGGCGGCCGTCGCGACATGTCGCGTGGTGGCAGCAACGCCGGTCCGCACGCCTTCGAGCGTCCGACCGCACCGGTGGTGCGTGAAGTGGCGATCGGCGACACCATCACTGTGGCCGACCTGGCGCAGAAGCTCGCGCTGAAGGGCGGCGAGGTGGTGAAGGCGCTGTTCAAGATGGGCGTGATGGCCACCATCACCCAGTCCATCGACCATGACACTGCCGCGCTGGTGACCGAAGAACTCGGCCACAAGGCGATCCGTGCCAACGACAACGACGCCGAAGACGCACTGCTGGCCTCGACCGGTGAAAACCAGGGCGAAGCCACCCAGCGTCCGCCGGTGGTCACCATCATGGGTCACGTCGACCACGGCAAGACCTCGCTGCTCGACGCGCTGCGCCACGCCAACGTGGTGTCGGGCGAAGCCGGCGGCATCACCCAGCATATCGGCGCCTACCAGGTGCTGTCGCCCGAGAGCGGCACCAAGATCACCTTCATCGACACGCCCGGCCACGCCGCGTTCACCGCGATGCGCGCCCGCGGCGCCAAGGTCACCGACATCGTCGTGCTGGTGGTCGCGGCCGATGACGGCGTGATGCCGCAGACGATCGAAGCGATCAACCACGCCAAGGCGGCCAAGGTGCCGATGATCGTGGCGATCAACAAGATCGACAAGCCCGATGCGCGGCCGGAGCGCGTGCGCACCGAATTGCTGCAATACGAGGTGCAGGTCGAATCGCTCGGCGGCGACGTCGTCGACGTCGAGGTCTCGGCCAAGAACAAGACCAATCTCGACAAGCTGCTCGAGATGATCGCGTTGCAGGCCGAAATCCTCGACCTGAAGACCAATTCGGAGCGTCCGGCGGAAGGCACCGTGATCGAAGCCAAGCTCGATCGCGGCCGCGGTCCGGTCGCGACCGTGCTGGTCCAGCGCGGCACGCTGCGCGTCGGCGACATCATCGTGGCCGGCGCCGAGATGGGCCGCGTCCGCGCGCTGATCTCCGATCAGGGCGAGAATCTCGAAGAGGCCGGCCCCTCGGTGCCGGTCGAGGTGCTCGGCTTCAACGGCCCGCCGGAAGCCGGCGACCGTCTCGCCGTGGTCGAGAACGAAGCCCGCGCCCGTCAGGTCACGAGCTACCGCGCGCACCAGAAGCGCGAGAACGCCGCTGCCTCGATCTCCGGCATGCGCGGCTCGCTCGAGCAGATGATGTCGCAGCTGAAGACCGCGGGCCGCAAGGAGTTCCCGCTGATCGTCAAGGCCGACGTGCAGGGTTCGCTGGAAGCGATCCTGGGTTCGCTCGAGAAGCTCGGCACCGACGAAGTCGCCGCCCGCATCCTGCATGCCGGCGTCGGCGGCATCTCGGAGTCCGACGTCACGCTGGCGGAAGGCTTCAACGCCGCGATCATCGGCTTCTCGGTCCGCGCCAACAAGGAAGCGGCAGCCGCGGCCAAGCGCAACGGCATCGAGATCCGCTACTACAACATCATCTACGATCTCGTGGATGACATCAAAAAGGCGATGTCCGGCCTGCTCGCGCCCACGCTGCGCGAAACCATGCTGGGCAACGCGCAGATCCTGGAAGTGTTCAACATTTCCAAGGTCGGCAAGGTCGCGGGTTGCCGCGTCACCGACGGCACCGTGGAACGCGGCGCCAACGTTCGCCTGATCCGCGACAACGTCGTGGTGCACGAAGGCAAGCTGTCGACGCTGAAGCGCTTCAAGGATGAAGTGAAGGAAGTGCAATCCGGCCAGGAGTGCGGCATGGCCTTCGAGAACTACGGCGACATGCGTGTCGGCGACGTGATCGAGTGTTACCGCATCGAGACGATCCAGCGCTCTCTGTAAGTCCAAATCTTACGAAGCGCAGATCTTACTAGGCGTTGGATCCATTTAACTGAAAATGCGCCGACGTGGCCGGACTTTGGTCCGGCCACCAGCGCATTGCCCGATTGAAAGCAAAGTCAGGACATTGATGCCCGCGGCCATCGGCCTGCGGGCGCGACGGTTTTGGAAGAAGGTCATGCCCCGTCAAAAGAAGAGTTCCAGTCCCGGCGGCTCGCAACGTCAGCTGCGCGTCGGCGAAACGGTTCGCCATGCGGTTGCCGAGATTCTGTCGCAGGGTGAGGTCCACGATCCCGATCTCGAAGGCCACATCATCACCGTTCCCGAGGTGCGTATGTCGCCGGACCTGAAGCTCGCGACGATCTACGTGATGCCGCTCGGCGGCCGCGACACCGACACGGTGATATCGGCGCTCGAGCGCAACAAGAAGTTCCTGCGCGGCGAGATCGCGCACCGCGTCAACCTGAAATTTGCACCCGATATTCGCTTCCGCGTCGACGAGCGGTTCGACGAGGCGGCGCGCATCGAGAAACTACTGCGGACACCTGCGGTGCAGCGAGACCTTGCACCCGATTCGGACGACGAGGAATGACTGTGACGACGACCAACGGCGTGATCGACGCGAACGATTCCGACGCGCGCGACGCTGAGCGGGACGCTTTTGCCGGACAGCGCACCGATGATGCGCGCCGCACCAACAACGACCCGCGCCAGAAGCAGGGCAGGCCGAACCAGCAGCCGCGCCGCGACAAGCGCGACGTCCATGGCTGGGTCGTGCTGGACAAGCCGATCGGCATGACCTCGACGCAGGCGGTTGCCGTGCTCAAGCGCCTGTTCCAGGCCAAGCGCGCCGGCCACGCCGGCACCCTCGATCCGCTCGCCTCCGGCGGCCTGCCGATCGCGCTCGGCGAAGCCACCAAGACGGTGCCGTTCGTGATGGACGGCCGCAAGCGCTACCGCTTCACCGTGAGCTGGGGCGAGGAACGCGACACCGACGACACCGAGGGGCGGCCGGTCCGGACCAGCGAGAACCGGCCGAGCGCCGATTCGATCCGTGCCCTGCTGCCGCGCTTCACCGGGGTGATCGAGCAGATCCCGCCGCAATATTCGGCCATCAAGGTGCAGGGCGAGCGGGCCTATGATCTGGCGCGCGACGGCGAGACCGTGGAACTGAAGCCCCGCCCGGTCGAGATTCACGAATTAACCCTTGTGGAACATGGAGATAACGGCCAGTCCGTGTTCGAGGCCGAATGCGGCAAGGGAACCTATGTCCGGGCCCTGGCCCGCGATATGGGCCGGATTCTGGGCTGTTTCGGCCATATCAGTGCGCTGCGGCGGACCCTTGTCGGTCCGTTTACCGAAGCGGACATGATTCCGCTGGAACAGTTGGAGGCTTTATGCAATAGAGCCGCGTCTGGCGAGGGCAGCCTCGCCGACGCGCTTTTGCCCGTTGAGACCGCGCTGGACGACATCCCGGCACTGGCCGTCACACGGGCTGATGCGGCAAGGCTCCACAGGGGCCAGGCCGTTTTGTTGCGCGGACGGGATGCGCCCAATACCAGCGGCACAGTCTATGTCACGGTGGCAGGCCGACTTCTCGCGCTTGCCGAAATTGGCAATGGCGAACTCATCCCCAAGCGCGTGTTCAACCTGAACGGACTGACTGCCGGTCCGGCTCGCAACGATGAAAGTAACTGACGATGTCGATTACCGCCGAACGCAAAGCGGAAGTCATCAAGACGAATGCCAACAAAGCCGGCGACACCGGCTCGCCCGAGGTCCAGGTCGCGATCCTGTCGGAACGCATCAATAACCTCACCGAGCACTTCAAGAGCCATGTGAAGGACAACCATTCACGCCGCGGCCTCCTGAAGCTCGTGTCGACGCGTCGTTCCCTGCTTGACTACATCAAGCGCAAGGACGAGGCACGCTACAAGGCGCTGCTCGAGAAGCACAACATCCGTCGTTGATATTGAGAAGCACGCGCGCGCGGTTCGCGCGCGTTTTCGCATGGTCGTCCGCGAACTCGGACTTTCGAATTGCCGAAAGATGATCATGCGCAACAGCATGGCGGTCACGCCATGCACACTAGCGTCCAGCAGCAATCCGGCCGCTGGACCGGGCAAGATGCCCAGATGACCGAAAGGATGGACGCCATCCGAAATCCAGGGACCATGGCAGGATCGCCGGATGCTGATCGCGACACGCGCGTCAGTGTCTCGCCGTCTTGGCATGGTCTTTGTGTTTCAGGGCACCATGCTTTCGTGAAACCATGAAAGACAACCGAAATGTTCAATAAGCATTCCGTCGAGATCGACTGGGGTGGACGTCCCCTCAAACTTGAGACCGGCAAGATCGCCCGCCAGGCCGACGGCGCCGTGATGGCGACCTACGGCGAGACCGTGGTGCTTGCCACCGTCGTCGCAGCGAAGGCCCCGCGCGAAGGCGTGGACTTCCTGCCGCTGACGGTCGACTACCAGGAGAAGACCTATGCCGCGGGCCGCATTCCCGGCGGCTATTTCAAGCGTGAAGGCCGCCCGACCGAAAAGGAGACGCTGGTCTCCCGCCTGATCGACCGCCCGATCCGTCCGCTGTTCGTCGATGGCTGGCGCAACGAAACCCAGGTCATCGTCACCGTTCTCTCGCACGACATGGAGAACGATCCGGACATCGTTTCGCTGGTCGCCGCGTCGGCCGCGCTGACGCTGTCGGGCGCCCCGTTCAAGGGTCCGATCGGCGCCGCCCGCGTCGGCTTTGCCAATGACGAGTTCATCCTCAACCCGACGCTGGACGAGATGACCGAGACCCAGCTCGACCTCGTGGTCGCCGGCACCGCCGACGCCGTGCTGATGGTCGAGTCGGAAGCCAAGGAGCTCAACGAAGAGGTGATGCTCGGCGCGGTCATGTTCGGCCACCGCCACTTCCAGCCGGTCATCAACGCGATCATCGAGCTCGCCGAGAAGGCCGCCAAGGAGCCGCGCGAGGTCACCACGATCGACAATTCGGAGATCGAGAAGGAAATGCTCGGCATCGCCGAGCAGGAGCTGCGCAAGGCCTATGCGATCCCGGTCAAGCAGGAACGCTATGCCGCCGTCGGCGCCGTCAAGGAGAAGGTGCTCGCGCACTTCTTCCCGGAAGGCCAGGAGCCGAAATACGACAAGCTCCGTGTCGCCGGCGTGTTCAAGGAACTAGAAGCCAAGATCGTCCGCTGGAACATCCTCGACACCGGCAAGCGCATCGACGGCCGTGACGTCAAGACGGTGCGCAACATCATCGCCGAAGCCGGCGTGCTGCCGCGGGCCCACGGCTCGGCGCTGTTCACCCGCGGTGAGACCCAGGCGATGGTCGTGACCACGCTCGGCACCGGCGAGGACGAGCAGTACATCGACGCACTGTCGGGGACCTACAAGGAAACCTTCCTGCTGCACTACAACTTCCCGCCCTACTCGGTCGGTGAAACCGGCCGCCTCGGCGGCACCAAGCGCCGCGAGATCGGCCACGGCAAGCTCGCCTGGCGCGCGATCCACCCGGTGCTGCCGCCGCATCACGAGTTCCCGTACACGATCCGCGTGGTCTCCGAGATCACCGAATCGAACGGCTCGTCCTCGATGGCCTCGGTCTGCGGCGCCTCGCTGTCGCTGATGGACGCCGGCGTGCCGCTGAAGCGGCCGACCGCCGGTATCGCCATGGGCCTGATCCTCGAAGGTCAGCGCTTCGCGGTGCTGTCGGACATCCTCGGCGACGAGGATCATCTCGGCGACATGGACTTCAAGGTCGCCGGCACCGACCAGGGCATCACCTCGCTCCAGATGGACATCAAGATCGAGGGCATCACCGAGGAGATCATGAAGGTTGCGCTTGGCCAGGCCAAGGAAGGGCGCATCCACATCCTTGGCGAAATGTCCAAGGCCCTGACCGCGGCCCGCGCCGAGCTCGGCGAATACGCGCCGCGCATCGAGACCTTCAAGATCGCCACCGACAAGATCCGCGAAGTGATCGGCACCGGCGGCAAGGTGATCCGCGAGATCGTCGAGAAGACCGGCGCCAAGGTCAATATCGAGGACGACGGCACCGTGAAGGTCGCCTCCAACGACGGCGAGGCGATGAAGGCCGCGATCAAGTGGATCAAGTCGATCGCTTCCGATCCGGAGATCGGCCAGATCTACGAAGGCACCGTCGTCAAGGTGATGGAGTTCGGCGCGTTCGTGAACTTCTTCGGCGCCAAGGACGGCCTGGTCCATATCAGCCAGCTCGCCGCCAACCGCGTGCAGAAGACCTCCGACGTCGTCAAGGAAGGCGACAAGGTCAAGGTCAAGCTGCTCGGCTTCGACGACCGCGGCAAGACCCGCCTGTCGATGAAGGCGGTCGACCAGGAGACCGGCGAGGATCTCGAGGCCAAGCAGAAGTCCGAGGCTCCGGCTGCGGCTCCGCGAGAGGCCGCTGGCGAGTAAGCCTGTTTGGAACGAAACCAGGAAGGGCGGCCGAAAGGCCGCCCTTTTTGTTTGCTCCGATGCCGGTGCGTGCGAGACTCTGCGGAGAGAATGCGAGATTCCGACGCAGCGTCACAATGACCGTCTTCGAAACCGCCTAACGTGGCTCGCACGTAACTCGCTATGCTCTGTCGAACGCGACAATTGAGCTTCAGGTCAGGAGGAACCGATGTCACCGATATCCCGACGCCATCTCATGCTTGCGGCAACCACGGCTGCCGCGGTCGCGGCGGCGCCACGCCTCGCGCTGGCCCAGACCGCTGCGCAAGCTCCAGCCGGACCCTTCAAGGTCGATCCGTTGACCTATCCAACCAGTGCGCTGGAGCCGCATATCGATGCCAAGACGATGGAGATCCATCACGACCGGCATCACCAGGCCTATGTCACCAACCTCAACACTTTCGCCAAGGATCATCCGCAGATCGCCGAGAAGCCGGTCACCGACGTGCTCGCCAATCTCGGCGGCGTACCGGACGCGATCCGCACCGGCGTGCGCAACAACATGGGCGGCCACGCCAACCACACGATGTTCTGGCAGATCATGGGACCGAATGGCGGCAAGCCCGACGGCGAGGTGCTGTCGGCGATCGACCGCGATCTCGGCGGCATGGAGAAATTCCAAACCGATTTCAACGCTGCCGGTGGGCGCGTGTTCGGCTCCGGATGGGTGTTCGTCACCGTCACCAAGGATGGCAAGCTCGCGATCGAGACGCGGCCCAACCAGGACAATCCGATCATGGACGGCAAGCGCGCGCTGCTCGGCAACGACGTCTGGGAGCACGCCTATTACCTGACCTATCAGAACCGCCGGCCGGATTACCTCAAGGCGTGGTGGAACACGGTGAACTGGAAAGCCGTGGCCGAGCGCTATGCGGCAGCCAAGGCCGGCACGCTCGGCGTATGAGCCGGTAAGGCTCGCTGGCCGCGAACGGATGCGCTAGATTTGAAGGCCTCACGAGATGATCGTGAGGCCTTCCTTGTGATTGGAATTCCGTGGCCGTGCCCGAAGGAGGCGACGATGGCCCTGCCGACAATCCGCCCTGGCCGCCCCGACGAGTACGACGAGATCGCGCGCATCTGGATGGAGAGCTGGACCTCGACCGGGCTCACTCCACGCAGCGACGGGCTGCTGAACGATCTACGCGCACGCCTGCCGCGCGAGATCGCCGGCGGCTGGAGCCTGTTCGTTGCCGACGATCGCGGCACCATCGCCGCCATGCTGGCGCTGCATTTGCCGACCTCGCTGCTCGACCAGTTGATGGTCGCGCCAAGCCATCAGGGCAAGAGTCTCGGACGCGAGCTGCTCGCCTTCACGCGCCGGCAAATGCCCGACGAGATCTGGCTGAAATGCGTCCGCGAGAACGAGAAAGCCTGGCGCTGGTACGAGCGCGAAGGTTTTGTGTTCGAGAAGGAAGCACCCAATCCGGTCACCGGCTTCATGATGAAGCACTATCGGTGGAGGCGGGAGCACCGCAAACAAGAGGTCAAACCATGATCAAGCTTTACTGGTCGCCGCGCTCGCGCTCGTTCTCCGCCATCTGGCTGCTGGAGGAGAGCGGCCTGCCTTACGAACGGGTGCTGACCGATATCAGCACCGGTGCGCAGAAGTCGAAGGAGTTTCTCGAGATCAACCCGATGGGCAAGGTGCCGGCGCTGACCGACGGCGACGCGAAGCTCGCCGAGGCGGCGGCGATCTGCGCCTACATCGCCGACCGCTATCCCGAGACCAGGCTCGCGCCCGCCACGACCGATCCGAAGCGTGCACGCTATCTGCAATGGCTGTTCTTCTCGCCGAGCTGCATCGAGCCAGCGCTGATCCAACTGTTCACCAAGCTCGAGGTGCCGACCAGCACCGCGGCATGGGGCAGCGCGGCGCAGGTGTTCGACGTGCTCGACGCGGAATTGCAGAAGGGGCCGTGGATTCTCGGCGATCAGTTCTCCGCCGCCGACATCGCGATCGGCGCCGGACTGAACTTCGCCGTGCGGGTGTTCAAGATGGTGCCGCCGCGGCCGGCGTTCGATGCCTATATCGATCGCTGCGTGGCGCGGCCGGCGTTCCAGCGCGCGGAGAAGATCGCGGCAGGGTGACGCGCGGCCCGGTTAGAGCTTTTTCGAGCGAAGCGGATACCGGTTCGCGTAAAGAAAACGCGTCAAGACAAGAACCTAGAGCCCCGTTCCGATTCCATCGGAACGGGAAAGGCTCTAGAGCCAACGCGTCGCGCGAACGGCTTAACCCCGGACGACGCGCGGATCGACGTCCTGGGTGTAGTCGACGCCGTCGATGCCGAAGCCGAACAGGCGCAGGAACTGGCTCTTGTATTCGCCGAGATCGGCCAGCTCGCCGAGCGTCTCGGTGGTGAGCAGCGGCCAGCGCCGCGACACTTCCGTCTGCACCTCGGGCGACAGCTCCCAGTCGTCGACCCTGATGCGCTGCGCGTCATCGAGCGCGACGTCCTTGCCGAGGCGGGTGCGGAACAGGCGGTCGATCTGCTCGATGCAGCCTTCGTGGAGCCCGAGCTGCTTCATGACCTTGAACAGCACCGTGCCATAGAGCGGCACCACCGGAATCGCCGAGCTCGCCTGGGTCACCACGGCCTTCAGCGCCACGACACGGGCGGCGTCCGCGCCGAGCCGTCCGCGGATCGCTTCCGCCTTGCTGTCGAGATCGACCTTGGCGCGGCCAAGCGTGCCGTTCCAGTAGATCGGCCAGGTCAGCTCGCTGCCGATATAGGTGTAGTTGAGCGTCCGGAAGCCCGGCGCCAGCACACCGGCGTCGGCGAGCTGGTCGATCCAGCGCTTCCAGTCATCGCCGCCCATCACAGCGACGGTGGCCGCGGTCTGCTCCTCGTTCGCCGGCTCGAGCGTGGTCTGGAACACTTCGCCGGTCTCGGTGTCGAGCGTCTTGATCTCGACGGGGGCGCCGAGCGGCTTGATGACCGAGCGATAGGTCTTGCCGGTGTCGGGATCGGTGCGGACCGGTGCGGCCATGCTGTAGACCAGCATGTCGAGCTGGCCGAACTTTTCGCGCACGCGCTCGATGAAGGTTTTCTTCAGCTCGTCGGAGAAGGCGTCGCCCTCCAGCGTCAGCGGCGAGCGTCCGATCTTCTCGGCCTCGATCTCGAACGCACGGTTGTTGTACCAGCCGGCGCTGGCGCTTCTCTTTTCCGAAGGCTCGCGCTCCAGCGACACGCCGATCGTATCGGCGCCGCCGGCAAAGGTCGCGACGATGCGGCTCGCGAGGCCGTAGCCCGTCGAGCAGCCCAGCACGGCGACGCGCTTGGGACAGTCGGCGACCGGCCCCTGCTTGAGAACGTAAGCGATCTGCTCACGGACATTCGTGGCGCAGCCGACGGGATGTGCCGTGGTGCAGATGAAGCCTCGCACGCGCGGTTCAATAATCATTCGCACCCCATTCCGGATTGTTGCAATGTCCCCATCCGCTGCCTTCTGCCCCTGTCCTCGGCAAGCGAGGACAGGCAGATCACGCGTCGAGCCGCCTGAACACCAGCGTGGCGTTGGTGCCGCCGAAGCCGAACGAGTTCGACAGCACGGTCGTGAGCTTGGCGTTGTCGATGCGCTTGCGCACGATCGGCATGTCGGCGAACACGGGATCGAGTTCGGTGATGTGCGCGCTCTCGCAGACGAAGCCGTTGTTCAGCATCAACAGCGAATAGATCGCTTCCTGCACGCCGGTGGCGCCGAGCGAATGGCCGGTCAGCGCCTTGGTCGCCGAGATCGGCGGACACTTGTCGCCGGTGCCGAACACCTTGCGGATCGCCTCGATCTCCGGCGGATCGCCGGCCGGTGTCGAGGTGGCATGCGGGTTGATGTAGTCGACCGGCGTGTTGACGGTCGACATCGCCATCCGCATGCAGCGCTCGGCGCCCTCGCCCGACGGCGCCACCATGTCGTAGCCGTCGGAGGTCGCGCCGTAGCCGACGACCTCGCCGTAAATCCGCGCGCCGCGCGCCTTGGCGTGCTCGAGCTCTTCCAGCACCACGACGCCCGCGCCGCCGGCGATCACGAAACCGTCGCGGCTGACGTCGTAGGGACGCGAGGCGGTGGCCGGCGTGTCGTTGTATTTCGAGGACATCGCGCCCATGGCGTCGAACAGCACCGACAGCGTCCAGTCGAGCTCTTCGCAACCGCCGGCGAAGATGATGTCCTGCTTGCCGATCTGGATCGTCTCATAGGCGTTGCCGATGCAATGGTTCGACGTCGCGCAGGCCGAGGAGATCGAGTAGTTGACGCCCTTGATCTTGAACCAGGTCGCGAGCGTCGCCGACGCCGTCGAGGACATGCCCTTCGGCACCGCGAACGGGCCGACGCGCTTCGGGCCCTTGGCGCGCGCGATATCGGCGGCCTCCACCAGCGTGCGGGTCGACGGCCCGCCGGATCCCATGATGATGCCGGTTCGGATGTTGGAGACCTCGTTCTCCTCAAGGCCGGCGTCGCGGATCGCCTGTTCCATCGCAACGTGATTCCACGCCGCACCTTCGGCCAGGAACCGCATCGCGCGGCGATCGATCACCTCGGCGGGGTTGAGCGTCGGCGCACCGTGCACCTGCGAACGGAAGCCGAGCTCGGCGGCCTTCTCCGCACGCGAAATGCCCGACTTCGCCTCGTAGAGGCTCGCAAGCACTTCCTGGGTGTTGTTACCGATGGACGAGACAATGCCCATCCCCGTGATGACAACCCGCCTCATGTTCGCCTCGCCCTGCCTTTATGTTGCCGCGTCATGATCCTGCTCAAGATGGCGCCGTGCCCTGCTTGAACAATCCGACCTTCAAGTCCTTGGCGCGATAAATAATCTCGTCGTCCATGGAAAGCCACCCGTCGGCGATTCCGAGCACGAGCTTTGACCGCATCACGCGCTTGATATCGATGTTGTACACAACCTTGCGCGCGTGCGGCAGCACCTGTCCGGAGAACTTCAGCTCGCCGAGACCGAGCGCGCGGCCGCGACCTTCGCCGCCAATCCAGCCAAGGAAAAAGCCGACCATTTGCCACATGGCATCGAGGCCGAGGCAGCCCGGCATCACCGGATCGTTCTTGAAATGGCAGCCGAAGAACCAGAGATCCGGTTTCACTTCGAGCTCGGCGCGCACCAGGCCCTTGCCGAACTCGCCGCCGGTCTCCGAGATCTCGCTGATGCGATCGAACATCAGCATCGGCGGCAACGGCAACTGGGCATTGCCGGGACCAAAAAGCTCGCCCCGCCCGCAAGCCAGCAAATCCTCGTATTCGTAACCGCCGCGCCGATCCAGCATCCTCTTTCAACCTCTCATGTCCCGATAAAGCGCTTTGCCTGGTCGGACCTTAATCTACCCACGGGAACCGGGAATATCCCGTCCCGCATCTAGGCGCTACCTGGGTACGCTACGGGCCTGTTATCCCTGCCGAAAGCGCATATGTGGTCCGCGCGCTCTCTAACATAGGGTTAATCGGCCGGCAAAGCGGCATTCCGATGATAAATGGCCGCCGCAGCATCAGTTTCTACCGCACCTTTGATTCGTTCTAGTTGCGAAAAACTTGCATCTGATAGACGTCCTTTTTATATTTGTGAGGAATATTGCCTGAGTTGGGTGCATAGAGTGGACATGAACGAGGAAGTATCGGCTGTGAACGATGATGCTGTGCACCCGGCTGCCCGGGGCGCTGGGCATCACCCTGCCCTGACCGGCTGCCCGTGGCATGACGTCAACGAGATGTTGCAATCTGCCGGTCTCCGGCCGACGCGCCAGCGCATGGCGTTGGGCTGGCTGCTGTTCGGCAAGGGTGCCCGCCACCTGACCGCGGAAATGCTGTACGAGGAAGCCACGCTGGCCAAGGTTCCGGTGTCGCTGGCGACCGTCTACAACACGCTCAACCAGCTGACCGATGCCGGCCTGCTGCGGCAGGTCTCGGTCGACGGCACCAAGACCTATTTCGACACCAACGTGTCGACCCATCATCACTTCTATCTCGAGCACAACCACGAGCTGGTCGACATTCCCGACCCGAACCTCGTGCTCTCGAAGATGCCCGACGTGCCGGACGGCTACGAGATTTCCCGCGTCGACATGGTCGTGCGGCTGCGCAAGAAGCGCTGACCCGATCTAGTGTGGATTGAGGCATGATGGCCGGGCTCGTCCCGGCCATTGTCGTTTCGGGACTGCGTCAGTCCACCTTCTCGTCGGCATAGACGCCCCAGAGGCGCTGCTGCTCGATCCAGCCGTCGAACCCGTTGCCGGTGACGCGGCACCAGTTGTTGGCGCATTTCTTGACCTGCGCGACGACACCGGCCTGGAGGCGGGCCGCGATGGCGCTGGTGGCGTCCGGCCGATCATAGAGCGAAGCCAGGTCGTCCTTGTTCTTCATCGTGACGACGGCGGTGCGGCGGCCCGACAGCAGCGAGTGATAGACCCAGCCCTCGGCGCCTTCGGAATCGCGCACCCGGCGCCAGTTCTCGAACTCGGCGGTGATTTCGACCGGCAGCCCCGAGCGGGTGTAGACCCAGGCGACGTCGTTATCCTTGGTCGGGCCGCCCCTGACGTTCACATGATCCGATTTCAGGCTGACATAGCGCGGGATCGGCAGGCCGCTGGTGGTGGGGCTCAAATCCTTGGCGGTATGTCCGGGCATGACCGACGCACTCAGCATGCTTCCGACCAGCGCCACCAACGAACCCAAACGCCACACCATCAACTCGTCTCCTGCCGAGATGCCCAGCCCGCATTCGGCGAGCTGCAACCCAAATCCAAACCCGTGCCCGAAGGCCGCCGCGCCCGCGCTGTTCGGTCCCGGTCCTGGTGGCTTCCGAGGAGTTCTTGTCTTGGCCCGGCCTTCTGCTAGAGAGGACGGAACGCCTGAGAGCCAGAACACCCGGATTTCCCCTGACGAAAGCCGGGGCAAGTATCGGGGAACCCTAGGAAACGCGAAGGAAACGCCGGGACAGCGCGGCTATCAGCAGTGTCGAACAACCGGGTTAATGAGGCCTGAACGGTTCGGGTTTTGGCGAGCCGCGCGCCTCATGAAAGCAGGACATGTCGGTGAAGAAAAAGCCTCTCGTCGTCGTCACCCGCAAGCTGCCGGACTCGATCGAGACCCGGATGCGCGAGCTGTTCGATGCCCGATTGAATCTCGACGACACACCGATGACGCCGGAGCAGATCGCCGAGGCGGCGAGGACGGCCGACGTGCTGGTGCCGACGGTCACCGACATGATCGGCGAGGACGTCGTCAACCAGCCCGATTGCAAGCTGAAGATGATCGCCAATTTCGGCAACGGCGTCGACAATATCGACGTCGCGGCGGCGCATGCCCGCGGCATCACGGTGACCAACACGCCGAAGGTGCTGACCGAGGACACCGCCGATATGACCATGGCGCTGATCCTTGCCGTGCCGCGGCGCATGATCGAGGGCGCCTCGATCCTGACCGAAGGCAAGCAGCACTGGGCCGGCTGGTCGCCGACCTGGATGCTCGGCCACCGCATCGGCGGCAAGCGGCTCGGCATCATCGGCATGGGCCGCATCGGCCAGGCGGTGGCGCGCCGCGCCCGCGCCTTCGGCCTCCAGATCCACTATCACAACCGTCGCCCGGTCGCGCCGATGATCGCCGACGAGCTCGGCGCCACCTATTGGGAAAGCCTCGACCAGATGCTGGCGCGGATGGACATCATCTCCGTGAACTGCCCGCACACGCCGGCCACCTACCATCTGCTGTCGGCGCGGCGGCTCAAGCTGATCCGCAAGGAGGCCTATATCGTCAACACCGCGCGCGGCGGGGTGATCGACGAGGACACGCTGATCAAGCTGATCGAAGCCGGTGAGGTCGGCGGCGCGGGCCTCGACGTCTATGAGCACGAACCCGCGGTCAACCCGAAGCTGGTGCGGCTCGCCAGGGCCGGCAAGGTGACGCTGCTGCCGCATATGGGCTCGGCCACCATCGAGGGCCGCGTCGAGATGGGCGAGAAGGTGATCATCAACATCCGCACCTTCCTCGACGCCCACAAGCCACCGGATCGCGTGCTGCCAAGCATGCTGTAGGGGAACCCGTAGCCTCGGATGGGCTGCTGGCAAAATATCGAAAACAACCCCATGCAAAGCAGCCGGTGCAGCCGAACCGCATTCGGTGTCGTCCCGGCGAAGGCCGGGACCCATTACCCCAAATGTTGGTTGTTGCGATGAGCTGTGGCCACAGTGCGCTCTATTAGTGCTCGCCTGTGGTCATGGGTCCCCTGAGTTCCCAA
>NZ_DDOP01000068.1:140141-140443 GCF_002341725.1 Bradyrhizobium sp. UBA2491 | reverse complement strand
CGGCCGCCGTCCATACCCAGATCGAGGCGATGCCGGACGTGCATCGCTTCCCGTTCGATATCGCGGTGTCGTTCGATCAGCAGGGAAAGTCCGCCAATCAGGTCGCCGATCCCGAGCAGAAGAAGGCGGCCCAGCAGGTCTATCAGCAGGCCATGAACGACCGCGCCAGGCAGGCCGCAGCGCGCAGCATCCTGCACGCGCTGTATGCGCCGGATCAGTTGCGCGAACGCCTGACGTGGTTCTGGTTCAACCACTTCAACGTCCACCAGTACAAGGCCAACATCCGCGTGCTGGTCGGCGAC
>NZ_DDOP01000068.1:124346-139809 GCF_002341725.1 Bradyrhizobium sp. UBA2491 | reverse complement strand
CCGCGAGATCATGGAGCTGCACACCATGGGCGTCGGCTCCGGCTATACCCAGGCCGATGTCGAGGCGTTGGCGCGCATCCTCACTGGCGTCGGCATCGACTTCAAGCCGGAGGATCCGAAGCTGAAGCCCGAGCTGCAATCCCAGCTGGTCCGCGAGGGCGCGTTCGAATTCAATCCGGCACGCCACGACTACGGCGACAAGACCTTCCTCGGTCATCAGATCAAGGGCCGCGGCATTGCCGAGGTCGACGAGGCCCTCGACATCCTCTGCCGCCACCCGGCGACCGCCACGCACATATCGAAGCAGCTCGCGACCTATTTCGTGTCGGACAATCCGCCCGACGCGCTGGTGCAGCACATGGCGCAGACCTTCCAGAAGACCGACGGCGATATCGCGGCCGTGATGTCGACGCTGGTTCACGCGCCGGAATTCGCCGCGAGCCTGAAGGGCGCCGGCAAGTTCAAGGACCCGATGCTCTACGTGACGTCGTCGGTGCGGCTCGCCTATGACAACAAGGTGATCCTCAACACGCTGCCGATCCAGGGCTGGCTCAATCGCCTGTCCGAGGGCCTGTTCAATCACGAGACGCCCGACGGCTATTCGATGCTGTCGGCAGCCTGGAACGGTCCCGGGCAGATGATGCTGCGTTTCGAGATCGCGCGCGCGATCGGCTCCGGATCGGCCGGGCTGTTCAAGCCGAACGAGCCCAATGCGGTCGACCAGCCGGCGTTCCCGCTGGTGATGAACGGGCTCTACTTCAGCAACATCAGGCAGTCGCTGAGTCCGACCACGCTCGCCGCGCTCGATCAGGCCGTCTCGCCGCAGGATTGGAATACGCTGTTTCTGTCGTCACCGGAATTCATGCACTGAAAGGGAGGTTCGCCATGAACCGCCGCGAACTGATCAAGGCCTTCGCTGCTTCCGCTTCGCTCACCGTCGCCGGCCGGGTCTGGGCGGCGCCGGCGACCGACGCGCGCCTGCTCGTCGTGTTCCTGCGCGGCGCCTACGACGCCGCCAACGTGATCGTGCCCGTCGGCAGCGAGTTCTACTACGCCTCGCGCCCGACGCTGGCGGTGGCGCGGCCCGATGTCGGCAACCCGAATGCGGCGCTTTCGCTCGACGCCGGATGGGGACTGCATCCGAGCTTGCGCGATTCGATCTATCCGCTGTGGGCCAAGCGCGAGATCGCCTTCGTGCCGTTTGCCGGCACCAGCGACGACCTCTCGCGCAGCCATTTCGAAACCCAGGACACGATCGAGCTCGGGCAGGCGGTCGGCGGCAGCCGCGACTACCGCTCCGGCTTCATGAGCCGGCTGGCGAGCGAGCTGACGCGGGTGAAGCCGATCTCCTTCACCGACCAGCTGCCGCTGATCTTCCGCGGCCAGAACCAGATCCCGAACACCGGCATCGCCAGCGTCAGCAAGCCGGGCGTCGACGACCGCCAGGCGCGGCTGATCAGGGAGATGTACGGCAAGGGCGATCTCGCCAATTCGGTGTCGGAGGGCTTTCGCGTTCGCGACGACGTCTACAAATCGGTCTCCGAGGAGATGATGGCGGCCAATCGCGGCGCGGTGTCGCCGCGCGGCTTCGAGCTGTCGGCGCGGCGGATCGGCCGCCTGATGCGCGAGCAGTTCAACCTCGGCTTCGTCGATGTCGGCGGCTGGGACACCCATGTCAACCAGGGCGCGGCGACCGGCTATCTCGCCGACCGTCTCGGCGAACTGGGCCGGGGTCTCGCCGGCTTCTCGGAAGAGATCGGGCCTCAGATGTGGCGCGACACCGTCGTGGTCGTGATCTCCGAGTTCGGCCGCACCTTCCGCGAGAACGGCGACCGCGGCACCGATCACGGCCATGGCAGCGTCTATTGGGTGATGGGCGGCGGCATCAATGGCGGGCGCATGGCCGGCGAGCAGGTCCAGGTCAGCCAGGCGACGCTGTTCCAGAACCGCGACTTTCCGGTGTTGACCGATTACCGGGCGTTCTTCTCCGGCCTGATCCAGCATGTCTACGGCCTGCAACAGGCGAGCCTCGAGCGCATCTTCACCGGCATCAAGCCGAAGGATCTGAGCCTGGTCTGAACCGGCGCTGGCAAAATATCGAAAACAACCCCATGCAAAGCAGCCGCCGGCTGCCGGTGTGCGACATGGCAGCTTGACATGTCGGGCAAATCAGCGGCATTCTTCCATTATACAGAAATCTTGAAATGGTGGCCGCATGGATCGGCGGCTTCCCCAAGCGCGCGGAAGCCGCCGATCTGTCACGACATCCAGCTCGCCATCACGAGCAAGGCCGCAAAGCAACCGATCGGTGCGAGATGGGAGAAGTCCCGATGTCGCAGGACGGTCAAGGCGGCCGCCGCGAGAATGACGGCGCAGAGGACCAGGCCTGCCGTACGGGTTGCCGGTATCACGACCAGGATCGCGGCTGATACTTCCAATCCGCCGGTGACCCGGCACCACCACGCGGGATACCCCCATCGGACGAAGTTGCTCCGATTCGTCGATGTCGCGATCGCATTGAACAGACCGGCACTGGCGAAGGCGGCGGCGAGCAGCCTGATGAATATCATCTGCATGGCTCAGGCGACCGCCAGCGCATAGGCGTGCAACTCGTCGATGATCGATGCCCGCGAGGGATTCCAGCCGAGTTCGCGCTTCGCCTTCTCGCCCGAGATGACCTGATCGGAGGCGATCGCGTCGGCGAAGCCCCAGAGCACCTTGCGCGCCTCGTCGAGTGGCCACGCCGCTACGCGGCCGCCGGCACCGCCCAGCTCGCTCGCCGCGTGTGCGATCTCGACGAGCCGCGGCGCCGAACCGTGCGCGCCGTTAAAGACGGATCCCGCCGGTGCGCGTTCGAGCGCAAGCGCATAGAGATCGGCGAGGTCCTCGGCATGCACGGTCGACCAGCGATTTTGACCGTCACCGACATGAAGTGCCGCGCCATGGTCCTTGGCCGCTGCGACCATCATCATCGCGGCGCCACCCCAGTTGCCATAGACCCAGGCCGGGCGGACGACGACCGGATGGACGCCTTCGGCTGTGGCCGCGAGGATCTCGCGTTCCAGCCCCTCGCGCCAGCGGACCATTTCGACCGGGTTCAGTGGGGTGTCCTCGGTGGCCGGCGTGTCGCCCGTGGAGCCGTAGACCAGGCTGCCACTGGTATAGATGAAGCGCTGACCCGTTCCGCGCTGGGCTTCAAGGATTGCACGCGTCGCAATCTCGTCGAGCGACGCCGCGTTCTGGTCGTTGGGCGAAGCGGCATGGACGACGGCGTCCACGCCCCGCACCGCCGCGGCCAGGCCCGCCGGGTCGGCGAGTTCACCCATCTCCGCCACGAAGCCGCGGTCGCGCAGCTTGGCCGCGCTCGCTTCCGAGCGGGCGAGCCCCACGATGTCATGACCTCGCTCCTTCAATCGATGCGCGACCGCACCGCCGATCAAGCCCGTCGCGCCCGTTACCAAAACCCGCATGTCGATCACCTCTTCAAATCAGGTGAAGCCAACAAAGCGGAACGGCGATGCGGATGGAAATCGCGAGTCCTGATGTGGCGCTATCGATCGCGCCGATGGCGTCAGGCCGAGGCGGCGACTTTGGTGATGATGTCGCGCAGCCAGGCGATCGCCCGATGGGTATCCGCCCGCCGGTGCCACATCAGATGGAGCGGCCAGGTGGGCAGTTCGAGCGGCGGATCGTACATCGCGATACCAACTCCGGTATCAACGAACCTTCGTGCGATCCGGGAGGCCAGCGTCGCGACGAGGTCGGTTCCGGCGATCACGAAGGGGGCGGCCAGGAATTGCGGCAGGCTCAGCACCACGCGCCGTTCGAGGCCGAGATCGGCAAGCCTCAGGTCGACGATCCCGGAGCGGTCGCCTTCCGGAGAGACCAGAAGATGCGGCGCCGCTGCGAAGGCCGTGAGGCTTGGACCACCTGCGAACGCCGGGTGTCCCTCGCGCACGACGCAGGCGAAGCTCTCGAAGAACAGCGGGCTGCTGATGATGCGCGCCGACGTCTCGACGGGGAAACCGATCGCGAGGTTCGCCTCGCCGCTGTCGAGCAGCGTGATGGCTTCGTCGCGTCCGAATATCCCGCAGACCCGCACGTTGATGTGGGGGGCATCGCTGCTGAGCCGGGCCATGAGCGGCGGCAGCAGGACGAACGCCGCATAGTCGCTCATCGCCAGCGTGACGGTGTTGTCGGCCGTCGCCGGGTCGAAGCTGTCGGCCTGTAGCGCGCCCCGGAGCAGCCGGAGCGCATCCGAGACGGGACCCGCAAGGTCATGGGCGCGGGGCGTCGGCTGCATGCCTGACGGCGTTCGCACGAAGAGCTCGTCTCCGAGCAGCTCGCGCAAGCGTGTGAGTGCTCCGCTCATCGCCGACTGGCTGAGGCCGATCCGCGATCCGGCGCGCGTCACGTGACGCTCCGCGTACAGCGCATCAAAGGCCTTCATCAGGTTGAGGTCGAAGCCTGTTATGTCCATGCGCCCGATCATAAGCGGATGCGCTCAACGGGGATAGCGGCGATAGGTCAGGCGCACCGCAGTTGATGTCGGCTAAGGGCCAATTGCTGACGCATGCTTCTGGTCAATCCAAGGTTTACCGAATGGTCGCTTATCGTTAGGGTCGGGGCGAGCAGCGGGGGCATCAATTAAATGGCTGGTCAAGAAGTAAAGTTCATTGGCGGCCGGCTCACGGGCGCAATGGTGCCCAAGTCGTCCTTGGGCGGAGAGAGCTACGACGCACCTCGGGCGATTGTGGAGTTTACAAACCACATTCGGACTGCCTGCCAGTACGCTGATCACGAGCTTCCGCCCGAAATTCTGGGTATCTACTGCGCCGACTACTATTTGGCGCAGGTCAACAATGGCGGGCATAGCCAGTTCGTTCACAATTCTGGTCAGAGCCTCAGTACAAACATCCAGTACGCGCTGCCGGGCCTCAAAGCGATAGGCGCCGAAGAACAATATCGCACGCTCGCGGAGCTGAACGACTGGATCATCGCAAATCCCGAGGCAGCAACCGCACAGGACGGCTTCAGCAGCAGAGCCGGGGACCTCGATGCCCTTGACACGCGTTTTTACGAAGCCGAGCAGCACGCGTCGATCACTGACTTGGCCGCTCGCTGGATTGCGAACTGGTCGAAGCTCGAAATCGTTGACGGCGAACGCTATGGGGAGCGGCTGAAAGCACTGGCGGCTCAAAACCCCAACTTCGAAATTCGCCGCATCTGGCGTGCTACCGCGCAGAACTCATTCAATCTCACCGACAAGCTACAGGCCACCGTGGCTGTGGCCTGTGGGGCGGTAGAGGTCGAGCCTGACATCAAGATCAGAATCAATGCAGGACGTTACATCAAATTCGAGGGGCAGGCGGTGGTTGAGTGGGGGGTGACCACTGACAAGGGCTTACGCTACGCTATCGTGCACGACAGCGGCGGAATACTACGCGAGACAGTGCAGGATGCGGCTTCAAAGAGCCGAGTTCGCACTGCCGGCAGACAGCTCGCGAGCGTCAGCGCGCAAATGGTGCAGAGCTTTGTCGACGCTTCGGATCGCAACAATGCCGCCGTTGCGATTGACCTCGTGATGCTGCGAGCCGGCTACGTGACGACCAAGGTCGGGCACCCGGCTCTTACGGCCTGGAAGATTGAAGGCGATAGCGCAACTTTCATCGCGCGCGTAGGCTCACACAATCTGATCGTCCGCACCGCATTCGATGGTGCAGTCTTGCTCGACGCCGCTGACGTCCGGCTTCTCGCCGTCGCCAAAGACGAAATTGCCGCCCATCAGGCTCAGGCTCGCCGCGGCAGTGAGTCTATGCAGCAAGCGTAGCCCGGATGAGCGAAGCGACATCCGGGGTCGACACGCAACTCGCAAGGTAAGTCCCGCATATCGCTTCGCTTATGCGGGCTACTTGCTTTGGCAGAAAGGCAAATTGACCATGACTGATCGATACGCCGTCATCGGCAATCCCATCGGCCACTCCAAGTCGCCTATGATCCATCGTGCATTCGCACGGCAGACCGGCCAAGAGCTCGAATATATGGCGATCGAGGCTCCCGAAGGGGGCTTCGCGGCAGCGGTAGATTCCTTCCGCCGCAAGGGCGCACGCGGCTTGAACATCACCGCACCGTTCAAGCTCGATGCCTTTTCCTATGCGACCAAGCTGCGCGATCGCGCACGTCTTGCGGGGGCCGCCAATGCGATGTCCTTCGTTGGCGATGTCGTCGAGGCTGACAACTTTGACGGCGTCGGCCTGTTGCGTGATATCGAATACAACCAAGGCATTCCCCTGCAAGGCAAGCGCGTTTTACTATTGGGGTCAGGTGGTGCAGCGCGCGGCGCCTTGCTACCCCTTTTGGAAGCTAGGCCGGCAGAGCTTGTGATCGTGAATCGGACGTTTGAGAAAGCGCGGTCGCTCGCCGAAGCCTTCGGCTCGTATGGCTCGGTCATCGCGAGCGGTTATGACAGACTAAAGGATGCGAAACGCTATGACGTCGTGATCAACGCCACGTCGGCGGCGTTGCGGGGCGAAGTTCTCCCGATCTCAGAAAACCTCTTCAGGAATGCCTCGCTCGCTTACGAACTCGCCTATGGGTTGACCCCATTCTTGCGCCTTGCCCGCGAATCGGGCGTCGCCCGAGTTTGCGACGGCGTCGGCATGCTCGTCGAGCAAGCCGCCGAGGCTTTCGCTTGGTGGCGCGGGGTAAGACCGGCGACAGCCGAGGTTATAGCCAAACTGACTGTCCCATTGACGTGAATGTCGGCTTTGGGTCAGCAAGCGTAGCCCGGATGAGCGAAGCGACATCCGGGATTGACATGCAACGCGCAAGGCAAGTCCCGCATATCGCTTCGCTCATGCGGGCTACTTGCTGACCAGTTCCTGGTTATGATCTGCAAATGACCCAAAGCGGATATCAGGTCGGCCAATTAGGCTATGGCGTGGGAACGCAGTTGTCCGCCTTGACCAACTGCTCAAAGCGCATCCTGCGAATATATGCGCCCTTCGTTACGGATGTAGAAGACGCGAGCCTGTATTCGCTTCGGGCGAAGAATTTCAAACTCAATCTCACGCTCGTCTACGTTTCTTAGTCCATGAAGCTACGCCACATTGAAGCGGCGAATGGGCCCGCGGTTGTTAAAATAAAGAGCCAGATCGAGATCCCCACAAGACACGTGAAGAGGGGCATTCCGAATGGAGCAATCAAAACGAGAAACCTAAACGCGAGGCGAACGCTCGGAAGCGTAGTACTCAACGTCCTCTGATCGACGAGCAGCACATAGATCAAGCCAATACGGACCAGTTCAAACACCAGCAGGCCTTTTAGAAAGCCCGGTATCGTTTGCTGGAAAACCTCCGGGTAGAGAGCATCCGCAAGTGATTGAATGGTCAGTATCAGCACAGCAGAAAACATGACTACGAACGACACAGAAAAAATCTGCTGAACAAAGATACCTGGCTGGTCGCCATCGGTCGCAAGCACCCCGAGACGGGGATTCCATTCGAGTAAAGTCGCTATCAACGCAGACTCAAAGGGGAGAACGCTCAAAGGGAAGATCAATTCGATAATCGAGCGAGGCAGCAATAGGATTTCACTGCCGCGAAGGACGGTCAGGATACATCCTGGCACGAGCGCTATGAGCCCAATTGCGTTACCGTATAACGCAGGATTTCTGGTTATGGAGATGCCATTCATATGACTTACCTTATCGATGCAGCAACCGGATGAGCGAAGCGACATCCGGGATCGACGAGCAACTCGCAGAGAAATTCCCGCATATCGCTTCGCTCATGCGGGCTACTTGCTGACCCGCCCGTATCTATTCGGTGGGGAGTAACCTGTTAGACATGGCTATTGCCGTTGCTAAGTCTTGTCGCCTGGCGTCCACGCGCGTTCTCTCCCAACCACGTTTGAAAGAGACCGTGACCTTGTCGGGATTTGATCGGACCCGACAGTCCGTCTTCCATGACAAATCGCCGAGCTTAATCTCTACCAGTTCTCGATCATCATACGCGCGCTCGATTGATCGGAATATCCGCTTGGCTTCATCGATTGACAGCGCGACCGACATCTCGAAATCGGGGCCTACCGACATCAACCTGGCCTCCGCTTCTCGGGCGGACACAAGGAAGTATACCCCGTGCGTCAGATCGATTTCCTGGAAGGTGCTGAGATACGACGATCTCCGCGACAGGGCCTCGAAAATTTCATTCCACAAGTATCGCACGAGTGTTCGCAGAAAAATTTTGCCGTTTCGAAAAATCATGCGTAGTGCCCTGGTTCGGACAGTCATCCAATCACAAAATGTGGGCATTTACAGATCGTTGTGGAGATCAAGCGTCCGTTCGATTTCCGCTTCGGGTCAAGAGCCGATCATGGCGGGCGAGCCGCGAGATTTCCCGTTCACCTCGAAAAGGCGACCTTTCCGATTATTACGCAGATCGTCAGCTATGGGCCACATGCAACCATTGTGTATGTGCATGATCATGTCACCGCGGCGGGCGGATAGAACCGCGCCATAAACTCGTCGATTTCGTTATCACTTGCCTGCCAATACAGACCTCGCTCGCTCCGCAACGAACAAAGACCCAAGAGTTCAAGCGGGTCATCGGCCAAAAGCTGAAGCGATCCTCGCTTCGCTATCCAGCGCTCCTCACCGTCATGATCAATGCGATCGACCGAGTATCCAAGTGCTCTGAGCAGGAGATACGCCGGGACCGCGGTATTGCCAGCCGCTGCAATGGTTTCTTGCGACATTTAATCTCCACATCGACAAAGCGGGTGTTCCATCGTCTCGTAGAACGCGACCCGCGGGCCAACGCAAGGCGAGGTCTGCAATGGATCGTAAGCAAGCGTAGCCCGGATGAGCGAAGCGATATCCGGGGTCGACGAGCAACTCGCAGAGAAGTTCCCGCATATCGCTTCGCTGATGCGGGCTACTTGCGATGGAAGCACCAATACGCATCAATGGTTTTGGAATTCCTCGCGAGAGAGGCGCCAAAATGAACTTATGAAAGTACCGGATCGTATTGGAAGCTCTACGGGCATTTCGCGCTGCCATCGCAAGCCTGCCTTGCGCAGTACAGCTTCAGAAGCCTTGTTGTCAGCCATCGCCCGAGCAACGACTGCCTTGGCTTCCGTAGCGTTGAAGATGTGGGCGATGATCTCGCGACAGGCTTCGCTGGCATATCCTAATCCCCAATGGATTGGAGACACCATGTAAGCGAGCTCCGACTCCAGGTCCTTGGTCTGATATCCCACCATTCCGATCAACTCGTTACCCTCACGAAGAACGATCACCAGATTGCGTCTATCGCGGCTCGCCAACTTTCGGACATGCAGGATGAAGCCTTTAGCTCCGCCTTCTGGATAGGGATGTGGGATCGAGGCGGTGGTGAGTGCAACACGTGGATCGGCCACCATCGATTGGATTGCGTCCGCATCATCGATTTGAGGCGTCCTCAACCGCAACCGCTCGGTCAACAATTCAAGGGATTCCACCACGATTTTCTCGCCGTAGGATTTCGGTCTCTCTCTCAATAGCATGCGGTCGAGAATGGCCCCTGGGGGGCAATTGCGTCGATCTTGCCGATGCGCGATAGGGATCGGTTGACCGTCAGGCGACACGCGGAAATATGCCGGGCGTTCTGAGTAGTGTACCCCGGAACAAAAATACCCCCGAAAATGAAACGCACCATGCGCGTCCACCATCTCTCCCTTCGAGAGAGGTGGTGGACCGAGGCAGCAAGCGAACTGCTTCAGCCAGAACTCGTCCCGCTCTAGCTAGTGCGGACGCTTTGGTCGCCTGAGTTCGGCGACTCTGAACTTCCCGGCAATTTGCAGGCTGCTGCAAGTCCAGCGGGCTTTATTTGGATACTCGCCCAGGAACACTTTGGTCTCGACGCAGTCCACGTAGGATTTGTAGGTGAGGTTGTCTCTGCACGTTATCGAGAAGGCTCCAATTCCATGTGACCCTCCAGCCGACTCGCTACACCCGACCCAAGGCATGCCGCCGTGGGGGAGGCTTGACTCGCAACCACCGTTGCAATTGCTGGCAACCTTCTCCAGCGCGGCAATTCTGGCCAATGGTGGGCCTGATCCACCCGTGGGCGTGCCGTCGTCGACCGATGGCGTCTGACGGACCGACGAACTGCGGCGAGACACCACCGCGTGTGCCACCCGCTCGGGTCGGCTTGGCCTTGCCACGTGCTTCGGGGCTTCGACCGAGATGCTCGGAAGCGGGGCGGTGCTTGGTGCGGTTTGCGACGATGCCGGGCTGCAAAGCAACGCGGCGACCGAGAAGAAAGCGACGGCTGAGGGCGCGACAACACGTGACGACATTCTCATGACCATGTCCTTCCAAGGACGGACGGCCCGTCCCAATGTGTACCACATCTTAATACCTACCCGAAAATTCCGAAGCTCGCTACTGAGGGTTGCAACGAATCCCTGGGTCGGGCGGTCGTATCGAGGTTCGAGCCATCGATGACCTCGTCGCACCGGGAAGCCTTGTGTTCGGGAACTCCAATCAAACCCAACTCGCCGACATGCCGACGGACAGGCCGGACTTCAGCAAGCGTAGCCCGGATGAGCGAAGCGACATCGGGGATCGACACGCAACTCGCAAGGCAAGTCCCGCATATCGCTTCGCTCATGCGGGCTACCTGCTGCCGGTTTCGTCCATCAATTGGTGAGGTCGCATGAAGCGATTGCTGGCGAAGTCGTGCGTGCCAGAGCCAATGCGCGGGTAGCAGGTTCGGATTGGCGATCAGATCGTCGCCGCCGGCACCATCAAACGTATTGGCGCAGTCAGGTCCGCCGTATCCAAGAAGCGAGTTCTCGCATTGTTCTCGGGCGAGTTTCACAGAGCCGCCTATTGGTCAAGGAGATTTCAACCTCGCCTGACGAAGAACGTTTTCTCCACCTTCCTGCGGTATGGCAAAGTCTCGTCCGGGCATACAACGGGACAAGGGGAAATCCGACATCATGTTGATGGACCGTGGAATTGCCGACGCCGGCGCGATGGGGGAAGGGGCTCTGCCTGGTCATCGCTCGCGGCCTGTCAACCGCCGGGCGTTTCTGTTCGGCTCCGCTGCCGGTCTCGCCGCGCTGGGCCTCTCCGGTTGCGCATCCGACTACATGAGCATGGCCGAGGCGCAGAAAATCTACGGGCCCGTGCCCGACGAGAAATTCCCGATCCCTGCGGTCGATGTCAGCAAGGTCGATCCGAAATATTTCCGCAAGACAGTGAAGTACGACAGCGCTGAGGCGCCCGGTACGATCATCGTCGATCCCGGCAAATACTATGTCTACCGCATCGAAGGCGATGGAAACGCGACCCGCTATGGCGCCAATGTCGGTCGCGATGGGTTCCGGTGGAGCGGCGATGCCTATGTCGGGCGCAAGGCCGAATGGCCGACCTGGACGCCGCCCAAGGAGATGATCGCGCGCCAGCCGGAGGCGGGCAAATATGCGCGTGGCATGCCGGGAGGTCTCGACAATCCACTCGGTGCCCGCGTGCTCTACCTCTATCAAAACGGGGTGTACACGCTCTACACGATCTACAGCACCAGTGACCCCGAAACGATCGGGAACGGCATTACGAGCGGTTGTACCGGCCTCCTCAGCCAGGACATGCTCGACCTCTATGCGCGGACGCCCGTCAAGACCAAGGTGATCGTGCTGCCGGCATAGGCAACGGTGTCGGCCGCCGATCCGGGCGCCCCGGTCATTGCCTGGCCGCCAGATCCGCGATCGCCTTCATCACGGCGTTGCGGATGCCGGGATCGTAGAGGATGTGGCCGGCGCCATCGATGATGCGGACCTCGCTGCCCGGCCAGCGCGCGGCGAGCGCATGTGAGGTCGCGGGCGGGCAGAGCAGGTCGTAACGGCCCTGCACGATGATGCCGGGAATGCCGGCGAGCTTGCCGGCGTCCTCCATCAGTTGGTGCGGTCGCATGAAGCAATTGTTGGCGAAGTAATGCGCCTCCATGAACGGCGTCGAGGGCAGGGCGCCCGTCGTGTTCGCCGGATCGAGCCGCGTCTGCTTCGGCGTATGCTCCGACAGCGTGCGTTCGGTGTCGTGCCAGGCGCGCGCGGCCGGCACATGCACGGCTGCGTCGGGGGAAAGGATGCGGCGATAATAGGCGGCCAGCGGCGATGCGCGCTCGTCGGCCGGCAGGAAGTTCAGGAAGTCCTCGTAAAGCCCCGGATAGAAGCGCGGCAAGGCGCGCAGGAAGACGTCCTCCAGCTCCTCGGCCGTGCCGAGAAACGTCGCGCGCAGCACCAAGCCACTGACGCGCTCGGGGTGGGCCTGCGCATAGGCCAGCGCCAAGGTCGCGCCCCAGGAGCCGCCGACCACCACCCAGCGCGCGAAGCCGAACCGCTCGCGGATCTTCTCCATGTCGGCGATCAGATGCTGCGTCGTGTTGTGGTCGCGGCTGCCCTTCGGCCGGCTGCGGCCGCAGCCGCGCTGGTCGAACAGCACCGCATGGAAGCGCTCGGGATCGAACAGGCGGCGATGATCGGGCTGGCAACCGCTGCCTGGGCCGCCATGCAGATAGACCGCGGGGATGCCGCCCTCGCGCCCGACGCTCTCGACGTGCAGGTTGTGGCCGTCGCCGACATCGAGCCATTCCGACGTCAGGGGAGCAAAGGGATCGGCGCGTCGGGCGGCCTTGCCGGCGTCGGCGTCAGGCGCCATTGCGATTGTCCTGGTGTTGGTCCGTCTCCAGCGTGCCGCCGGCGAAGTTGCGATACAGGAAACGGTTCTGCGTGCCGGCGGCTTCCCGCTCGGCCTGCTTGAAAATCTCCTCGTGCCGCGGCGACAGCGCGCAGGCTGGGTCGGTGTTGCCGGCATCTCCGGTCAGCGCAAAGGCCTGGCAGCGGCAGCCGCCGAAATCGACCTCGCGGAATTCGCAGGATTTGCACGGCTCCGGCATCCAGCCGGTGCCGCGATAACGGTTGAAGGCTTCCGAATTCTGCCAGATCCAGGCGATCGAATGGTTCGAGCGCACGGATTCGAAGTCGAGCCCGGTGATGCTCTCGGCCGCATGGCACGGCAGCACCTTGCCGGCCGGCGAGATGTTGAAGAACTGGCGGCCCCAGCCGCCCATGCATTTCTTCGGCCGCAGCGCGTAATAGTCCGGCACCACATAGTCGATCGCCAGCGTGCCCTTCAGGCGCGCCTGCGCCTCCTCGACGATCCGGCTGGTCTCCTCGATCTGCTCGATCGTCGGCATCAGCGCGGCGCGGTTCTTCAGCGCCCAGCCGTAATACTGCACGTTGGCGACTTCGAGCCGGTCGGCGTCGAGGTCGACCGCCATCCGGATGATGTCGGGCAACTGATGCAGGTTCTGCCGGTGCATCACGGCGTTCACCGTGAGCGGCAATTCCAGCTCGCGGGTCCATTTCGCGACCTCGAGCTTCTTGCTGTGCGCGTCCTTCAGGCCGGCGACGCGATCGGCGACCTCGGGCTCGTTGCCCTGGAAGCTGATCTGGACATGGCTGAGCCCGGCATCGGCCAGCGCCGACAGCTTGTCCCTGGTCAGCAGCACGGCCGAGGTGATCAGGTTGGAATACAGCCCGACATCGCTCGCATGCTGCACCAGCTCGACGATGTCCTTGCGCGCGGTCGGCTCGCCGCCGGAGAAATGGACTTGCAGCACGCCGAGCTCGGCGAGCTCGCTCAGCACCTTCTTCCACTCGTCCGTAGTGAGCTCGGTCGAACCGCGGTCGAGCTCGACCGGATTGGAGCAATACGGGCATTGCAGCGGGCAACGATGGGTGACCTCGAGCAGCACCGCGAGCGGGATGCCGTAGGTCTCGGCCGCGGAGCGCGTTTGCTCCAGCACCGCGAGCCCGTCGGTCGGGCCTGCTGTCATTGTCTTGTTGTCGGCGAGCGTGTCAGTCATGCCGTGCTCTCGCGCGCTTCGGTGAGGAAGCCCTTGTCGGCCAGGTCTTGCAGCATCGCGATCACGTCGGTTGCGATCGCCTCGCGCGGCGCGGCGTATTTTTCCGCGAGCTGGTCGACCATCTCGGCGACGCTGCGGACGCCGTCGCAGAGATGCAGCACCTCGACCGCGATTTCATCCGGTGCCAGCACGCGCTCCGGCGCCAGGATCACCCAGACCTGCCGCGTCTCGTCGAATTTCAGCTTGGCATGGCGCGGCAATTTCGGCCGGCTGGTCTCGCTGACGCTGATGTTGCGGCTCGCCATGATCGTATCCCTAACTCGCCTTCGGCACGAAGGCGCCGGGCGGAATCTGGCCGTCGACATAGGCGTGATACAGCGCGTCGAGCTGCACCCAGAGCACGTTGGTCTTGAAGATCAGCGCGTTGCACACAGCCTCGCGCTCGGCCGGCGTCTTCGCATGCTGCCTGACGTAGTCGAGCGCGAAGCCGGCGTCGCGCGGCGCCTGGGTCAGGCGGCGGCTGAAATAGCTCATGATGTCGGGGTTGACGAAGTCGTAATGCTTCAGCATCCCCGAGATGCGCTCCTCGTGCAGGTTCGGCGCGAACAATTCCGTCAACGACGACGCGATCGCCTCCAGCGGCGTGCGGTCGCGACAGAAATGCACATAGGCCTCCACCGCGAAGCGCGTCGCCGGCAGGATGCCTTCGGTGGACTCGACGTAAGCCGTGTCGAGGCCGAGGCCTTCGGTGAGCTTGAGCCAGCGCTCGATGCCGCCTTCAGTGCCGAGATCGCCATCGTGATCCTCGATGCGATGGCGCCATTCGACCCGCGTGTTGCGGTCGCGGAAGCGCGAGATCACCATCGCGTCCTTCAGCGGGATCGTGCTCTGGTAGTAATAGCGGTTCAGTGCCCAGGCCTGGACCTGGCCCTTGTTGAGCTTGCCGCCGTGCAGCAGGCGGTGGAACGGGTGCAGGCTGTGGTAGCGCGTCGCGCCGATCTGGCGCAGCACAGCCTCCATCGCCTCGGCGCTGTCGAGCGTGATGCCCTTGCCGATCGAGAGCGCGGTCATTCCGCTTGTGGGCACGACATTCACAGCACGATCTCCGTTCCGTCTGAAGGAATCTGCCAGCCCGCCTGTTCGGCCGTCTTGCGCTCGGCCGAGGTCCCAAGCAGCGCCGGGTTGGAGTTGTTGATATGCAAAAACACTTTTCGTCCGATGTCGAGACCGGCGAGGCTGGCGATCGCACCCTGATCGCCCGACATCGCGATATGTCCCATGCCCTGGCCGGTCTTGTTGCCAAGCCCCGCCGCGATCAGCTCGTCGTCGCGCCATACGGTGCCGTCGAAGAACACCAGCGGCGCGTCCTTGAGCCGCGCCTTGAGATCGTCGGTCACCCGGGCGCAGGCGGCCAGGAAGTAGAAATATTTGCCGCTCTGCTTGTCCGCTATACGCAGGCCGAGCGTGTCGCCGACGCCGTCGGCGCCTGCCGGATGGGCCTTGCCCTCGAGATACCAGGCGCCCTTGCCGGGAACCTCGAACGGCAGCAC
>NZ_DDOP01000068.1:5565-124043 GCF_002341725.1 Bradyrhizobium sp. UBA2491 | reverse complement strand
GACGTTCTTCTCGCTCAGCACGTTGAAGATGCTGTTGGAGCGCAGGATCGCCAGCACCCGCTGATGGGCGTAGATCGCAAACGGCGAGCCTTCGCGCATCGACAGCAGGCCTGCGACCGCATCGATCTCGCCATTGGTGAGGATGACGCCCGCGATCGGGCTATGGCGCAGCGCACCGGGCTTCGGATGCAGCTGCGGCGTCGCGATCAATTGCTGGCGGAGATCGGGCGAGGCGTTGACCAGGAACCAATGCGCGCCATCGCCGCTGACCGCGATCGAAGCTTGCGTGCGCTGCAATTCGGGGTGGTCGCTTCGCGCCGTCCTGCACACGGCACAGCCGCAATTCCACTGCGGAACGCCGCCACCCGCCGCGGCACCCAGGACGACGACACGCAGCATGATCCGTCCCCTGGAGACGTTGAACGCGGACACAAAACCGAGGCCCAAAACTAACGAGGCCCAGAAACGTTACGAGGTGGACTCCGGATTTGAAACACGCCCCCGTGCACGGGAGCATGTTACGCCCGGATGTCCACCTGCGCTAAAACGCTAAACGTGTATAGGGCGCTGCCGCTTACTTGCGGGTCGCGCACATATACATGTTGATTTCCATGCCGACCGACACTTCGACGATCTTCGGTGCTTTCCAGGCCATTAGGCTCTCCTTGTTGCAACCGGACGAACTTTCCGCCCTGCAAGTTAAACTACTGCGGCTGGAAAAGTTCGCCAGTTAAATTTTTTGCAAGACGCTCTGCACCGGTGCATGCTGCACTGCGGCAGGCGAACCCGGCCAAGTCACAAATTTGTGCGCGCATTTCCCGTCAAAACCCGGTGGCATCAGACCTTTTTCCTGTTGTTCGCCACACGGTGAATGGTGATGTTGGAATAACAAGCAGGGGCCAGACGGTCCTCCGAAGGTCCTGGTGACGATTCTGTGCTCTCCGCAACGGGAGCGACTAACCAAGCCGAGTTCAGCCGATGCCACGCTACTTCTTCAATACCCGTATCGGCGACGAGCTGATCTCCGATCCCGACGGCGAAATCCTGCGCGACCCGGATCGGGCCTGGGAAATGGCGCGGGCGATGATTCGCGAACTGCTCAAGACCGAGGGCGCCGATGGCGCGCTGCTCAGCGCGGTCATCGAGGTGACCGACGACGAGGGCGAGATCGTGCTGGAGTTTCCGTTCACCGAGGCGGTCCTCGATCGCCCGGACCATTCGATGACAAGGCACTGACGGACGCTAACCAAGGCCGCGGTCACAACCATGCGTTGGCCGATGGCGGGATGTTTCCGATTGCAATTGTCCGGACAAATTCGCAAGACTAGGAACGGAAAGCCTGACGGCGCCGGCCGACGTCAATGGCGCAATGAACAACGGCTTCCACCCAGGGGAGATCAATCATGAAAAAACACTCGTTCGCACCGCGCAGCCTGCTGCTCGCAGGCGCCATGCTGGGGGCGTTCACGCTCTCTGCTGCGGCGCAGCAACCGGCAGCGTCGCCCGCCGCAGGTGCCGCGCCGGCCGCCCAGCCGCTGCCGCCGGGCTCGCCCTTGATCGGGCGTCCCGACAATGAAGCCGCCGCCAAGCTTGCGCCGGTCGTGGGGCCGCCGATCCCGGCCGCGCCCGACAAGCTGCCGCTCGCCAAGCTCAAGGTCCCTGCCGGCTTCAATGTCGAGGTCTACGCTGCCGGCATGGCCAATGCGCGCTCGCTGGCGCTCGGCGACAAGGGCACCGTGTTCGTCGGCAGCCGGCTGGTCGACAAGGTCTATGCAATCGTCAACAAGGACGGCAAGCGCTCGGTCAAGGTGATCGCCTCCGGCCTCTACCGCCCGAACGGCGTTGCCTTCAAGGACGGCACGCTCTACATCGCCGAGCTCTCGAAGATCTCCAAGATCGACAAGATCGAGGACAATCTGGACAACCCGCCGAAGCCTGTCGTGATCTACGACAAGCTGCCGAAGGACGAGGCGCATGGCTGGAAGTTCATCGCCATCGGTCCCGACAACAAGCTCTATGTCCCGGTCGGCCAGCCCGGCAACAACGTGCTGCACGACGCCGACCACGGCCAGATCCGCCGCATCAATCTCGACGGCTCCGGCGCCGAGGTCTATGCGCTCGGCGTCCGCAACTCGGTCGGCTTCGACTGGAATCCCGAGACCAAGCAGATGTACTTCACCGACAACGGCCGCGACTGGCTGTCTGAGACGGTGCCGGAAGACGAGCTCAACCGCGTCACCAAGGCGGGCGAGGATTTCGGCGCGCCGTTCTGCTACCAGGGCAACATCATCGACCAGGAGCTCGGCTGGGGTAAGTCCTGCAAGGACTACACGCCGCCGGTCGGCCTGATGGGTCCGCATACCGCCTCGCTCGGCATGCGCTTCTACACTGGCAGCATGTTCCCGAAGACCTACAAGAACGCGATCTTCGTCGCGCGCCACGGCTCCTGGAACAAGTCGCAGAAGCAGGGCGGCGACGTCGTCGTGGTCAAGCTGAACAAGGACGGCACCGTGAAGTCGGTCGAGCCGTTCCTGACCGGCTTCCTCGAGGACAACAAGTATGTCGGCCGCCCGGTCGACGTGATGCTGTTGAAGGACGGCTCGCTGCTGGTCTCCGACGACTGGAACGGCGCGGTCTATCGCATCAGCTACGGCAAGCCGAAGGTCGCGAACCAGTAAGTTGAAAGTCTAGTCATCGTCATTGCGAGCCACCCGGTCGGCGCGAAGCGCCGCCGGATGACAAGCTCCGCGAAGCAATCCATTGCGCCACTTGCGGCACCATGGATTGCTTTGTCGCTTCGCTCCTCGCAATGACGGAACATGCCGGGAGCGGCCAATGCAAAGAGCAATCATCGCAGTCCTGGCACTCGCCTCCATTGCCTTCTCCGCAAACGCCGAGACCATCCAGGAGCGCAGCGTCGCGTGCTTTGCCTGTCACGGCGAGCACGGCACCTCGGAGACCGAGAACACACCTTCGCTTGGAGGCCAGCAGGCGCCCTACGCGCTGATCCAGCTGTTCATGTTTCGCGAGAAGCTCAGGGTGTTCGACCCGATGAACGAGATGGCGAAATCGATGACCGACGACGATTTGCGCAGCTTCTCGGATTTCATCGCCACGCTGCCAAAGCCTGCGCCGCCGGCCGATGCCGGCGACCCCGTGCGGATGGCGCGCGGCCAGGCGTTGGCGCAGCAGAACCGCTGCAACACCTGTCACAACACCGATTTCTCCGGCAAGGAGAACGTGCCGCGCATCGCCAACCAGCGCGAGGATTACCTCGCCAAGACGCTGGCCGAATACAAGGACAACAGCCGACACGGCTACGACGCCACCATGGCGGACGTGATGCAGACGGTCACCAAGGAGCAGATCGGCGATCTTGCCTACTACATCGCGCATGTCCGCTGATCGGTTAGGCAGCGATCCGCTGGCCTTGGCCTGCATGCGGCGCTAAAACGCCTCCGTCACACGGAGTAGCACATGCAGGATCTTTGGCGTCTGTCGGCAACCGAGCTCGCCGGCCTCATCAAATCGAAGAAGGTGTCGGCGAAGGAGGCGGCGGAGGCCGGGCTTGCCCGGCTCGATGCGGTCAACCCTGACATCAACGCGGTGGTCGATCACCGGCCGGACGACGTGCTGGCGCAGGCGGCCGCGATCGATGCGGCAATTGCGCGCGGTGAGGCGATGGGGCCGCTCGCCGGCGTGCCGGTCACGATCAAGGTCAATGTCGACCAGGAGGGCTACGCCACCACCAATGGCCTGAAGGCGCAGCGCGACCTGATCGCCAAGGTCGACAACCCGGTGGTCGCCAATCTGCGCAAGGCCGGCGCGGTGCTGCTCGGTCGCACCAATTGTCCGGCGGTGTCGTATCGCTGGTTCACCACCAACCTCATCCACGGCGACACCAAGAACCCGCGCGATCCCGGCATCACCCCGGGCGGCTCGTCGGGCGGCGCGGGCTCGGCGGTCGCGGCCGGCATCGGCCACATCGCCCACGGCACCGACATCGCCGGCTCGATCCGCTATCCGGCCTATGCCTGCGGCGTGCACGGCCTGCGGCCGAGCCTGGGCCGCATCCCGGCCTTCAACGCGGCATTGCCGGAGCGTCCGATCGGCCCGCAGATCAGCGCGGTTTCCGGCCCGCTGGCGCGCACGGTGAACGATCTGCGCATTTCGCTCGCGGCGATGTCGGCGCCGGACTATCGCGATCCCTGGTACGCGCCGGTGCCGCTCGAGGGGCCACCGCGCGAGAAGCGGGTTGCGATGTGCCTCAATCCCGATGGACTCAACCCGGCACGGGAAGTGGTCGCTGCGGTCGCCGATGCCGGCAAACGTCTGCGAGATGCCGGCTGGATCGTCGAGGAGGTCGCCGATACGCCGTCGCTGCGCGAGGCGGCCGAGATCCAGACCCGGCTCTGGCTCGGCGACGGCTACGAGGCGCAGCTTGCGTTCGCCGAGCGCGAGGGCGATCCCGGCGCGTTGGCCTGCCTGCGCGGCGTCGGCGCCAGGGTGCATCCGTTCGATCTGTCGCAGGCGCTGACCCGCCGCGCGACCTTGACCCGCGAATGGTTCGCCTTCCTCGACAAATATCCGGTGCTGCTGATGCCGGTGTCCGGTGAGTTGCCGTTCCCGGATCATCTCGACCGCAAGGACGAGGCGTCGTTCGCGCGGGTGTGGCACGCGCAGCTGCCGCAGATCGCAATCCCGTTCATGGGGCTTCCGGGGCTCGTCGTCTCCACCGGCCTCGTCGGGCGGATTCCGATCGGCGTGCAGCTTGTGGCCGCGCGTTATCGCGAGGACCTCTGTCTTGCCGCGGGCGAGGCGATCGAGGCCGGCGGGACGCCGTCGTCACCGATTGATCCGGTGACCTAGTGGGTAACGGTTTTCCCTCGCGACAAACGCGGCACGCGTTTGCGCGGAGATTGTGCGCGGATAGGAGGGGATGATGGCAACGGTCTACGACTTCACCGCCAAGTCGCTCGCCGGCGAGGACATGCCGTTGCGGCAGTTCGAGGGGCAGGTGCTGCTGATCGTCAACACGGCGAGCGCCTGCGGGTTCACGCCGCAATACAAGGGCCTCCAGGAGCTGCACGCCGGATTGTCGTCGCGCGGCTTTGCCGTGCTCGGCTTCCCCTGCAACCAGTTCGGCGCGCAGGAGCCCGGCGATGCCAGGCAGATCGCCACATTCTGCGAAACCAACTACGCCGTGACGTTCCCGATGTTCGCCAAGATCGACGTCAATGGCAGCGGCGCGCATCCATTGTACGAACACCTGAAACGTGAGAAGTCGGGCCTGCTCGGGCCCGCGATCAAATGGAACTTCACCAAGTTCCTGGTCGATCGCGCCGGCAAGGTCGTGGCGCGGCATGCGCCGACCGCCCGGCCCGAAGGATTGAAGAAGGATATCGAGGCGTTGCTATGAGCGAGACCAACGACACCAACGACCAATTCCCCGACCGCCTCTCGGTCGATCCGAACAGCCCGTACTACAACGCGGAGATCCTGGCGCGCGACGTCGGCATCCGCTTCAAGGGCGCCGAGAAGACCAATGTCGAGGAGTACTGCATCAGCGAGGGCTGGGTGCGGGTCACCGCCGGCAACGCCAAGGACCGCTACGGCAATCCGCTGACCATCAAGGTGCACGGGCCGGTCGAGCCGTATTTTCGGGATAAGGCGAAGTCCTGATCACGTGCGACGCGCGAACTGCGTCATGGAGGCCGTCATGGCCGGGCTTGTCCCGGCCATCCACGTCTTGGGGCGCCACGAAACAAAGACGTGGATGCCCGGGACAAGCCCGGGCATGACGGGAAGTTGAGCACTCACGCGTCAAAGGATCGAACATCATGTCCGTCCGTATCGTCGACGTCCGCGAAGTCACAAAACCGATCTCCTCGCCGATCCGCAACGCCTATATCGACTTCACCAAGATGACCTCGAGCCTGGTCGCGGTGGTCACCGATGCGGTGCGCGACGGCAAGCGGGTGGTCGGCTATGGCTTCAATTCCAACGGCCGCTACGGGCAGGGCGGGCTGATCCGCGAGCGCTTCGCGCCGCGCCTCAAGGAAGCCGATCCGAAATCGCTGCTCGATGCCACCGGCGACAATCTCGATCCGGACAAGGTGTGGTCGACGCTGATGTCGAACGAGAAGCCGGGCGGTCATGGCGAGCGCTCGGTCGCGGTCGGCACCATCGACATGGCGGTGTGGGACGCGGTGGCCAAGATCGCCGGCAAGCCGCTGTTCCGGCTGCTCGCCGAGCGCCACGGCTTGAGCGCCAATCCGCGGGTCTTCGTCTACGCCGCCGGCGGCTACTACTATCCGGGCAAGGACCTCGGTGCGCTGCGCAAGGAGATGCGCGGCTATCTCGATCGCGGCTACAACGTCGTGAAGATGAAGATCGGCGGCGCTGATCTCGCCGAGGATCGCGAGCGCATCGAGGCGGTGCTCAAGGAGATCGGCCGCGACGCGCAGCTCGCGGTCGACGCCAATGGCCGCTTCGATCTGGAGACCGCGATCGCCTACGCCAAGATGCTGCGGGAGTATCCGCTGTTCTGGTACGAGGAGGCCGGCGATCCGCTCGACTATGCGTTGCAGGCCGCGCTGGCCGAGTTCTATCCGGGCCCGATGGCGACCGGCGAGAACCTGTTCAGCCACCAGGATGCGCGCAACCTGATCCGCTACGGCGGCATGCGACCGGACCGCGACTGGCTGCAATTCGACTGCGCGCTGTCCTACGGGCTGTGCGAATATCAGCGCACGCTCGCGGTGCTGAAGACCCATGGCTGGTCGCCGAGCCGCTGCATCCCGCATGGCGGCCACCAGATGTCGCTCAACATCGCAGCCGGGCTCGGGCTCGGCGGCAATGAGAGCTATCCGGATCTATTCCAGCCCTATGGTGGCTTCCCCGACGGCGTGCGTGTCGAGAACGGCCACATCGTGATGCCCGATCTTCCCGGCATCGGCTTCGAGGGCAAGTCGGACCTCTACGCAGAGATGAAGGCGCTCGCGGAGTAGGGCACGCGCCCGTCGTCGCTGCACTCCCGGCCATGCCGGGGAAAGATCCTGCGACCTTTCCCCGTGACCTCTCGATCAGTCGCAAATCCGCACGGTGCGGATACGCCAGCCGCGCGAGGTGTGGACGCGCCGTCGAACCAGATAGCAGCCGCCCTCGTAGGGATATCCGTAGTAAGGGTAGCCGTAGTAGTAGCCCGGCCCGTAGTAGAAGCCCGGTCCGAAACCCCAGCCATATCCGCGATAAAACCCACCGCGGCCGAAGCCGCCATGGAAGCCGCCGCCGCCGTGGAATCCGCCACCGCCGTGACCGCCACCACGCGCCCAGACGGCGTCCGGCGCAAGGATCCCGATCGAGATCGCAGCGGACAGGATGATGATCGCCTGGCGCACCATTGTCACATTCAATCTCCCTCAGTACCGGCTGGCGGCATAGCCGAAGCGGTAGTTGATGCGCGCAGTGACGAGATCGACGTCCTGGCTGATGTCTTCGTTGCGCGTGTTGACGCCGAGATTGGCCGGCGCGATGCCGGTGAAGGCGACGTTGTTGGTCCCCATGAACAGATGGTCGTATTCGACCGCCAGCGACCAGTTCGGTGCGAAGCCATATTCGAGGCCGACGCCGACGGTGCCGCCCCAACGCGTGTCGTTGGCCGAGCTCAGCTGGATGCCCGTCGCGTTCGACCAGCCGGAATATTGATTGTCGGTGACGGCAGCGCCGCCTTTCACGTAGAGCAGGACGTTGTTCCAGGCGTAGCCGATCTGGCCGGTGAACAGTCCGAACGCGTCCATCTTGCTCTGGTTCGTGATGTTGGGAAGAACCAGGCTCTGGCTGGATCCGGAGATGTCGGCCCAGTTGCCTTGCGCTTCGACGCCGAACACCCACGATGCGGACTGCCAGCGATAGCCGATCTGACCGCCGACCGTGCCGCCTGAATTGCTGGCACACCCCTCGCCGGCGCTTGGGCTCACGGGCACGCCAAACAGCGCGGTGTTATTCCAGCAGTCCCTGTCCCATCCGCCGCCGCCGTTGATGCCGACATAGAAGCCGCTCCAATCGTATGCGGGCGAGACCAGCGGCGGTGCCTTGGTCGGCATGTAGCTGCGTGGCGCGAGATCGGCGGCGAAAGCCGGCGTACCGATTGCAGCGAGGCTGGCAACGCTGAGCAGAATTCGTTTCATGATGAGTCCCCATGCGGTTTCATGACCAACCCCGCCAGCGAGCATAGGGAAAACGCTGCCGATGTATCGTGAAATTGTCGCAAGCTCGATGAATGTCGGATTGTAAAACTGTGTCGCGACGCGCGTGTTCCTGTCGTCAGGACGGTGTCAGGATTCGACGGCGACGCCGGCAATTCCCGTGGTGAACTCTGTCGACATTGTCTGCCGCGTCGAGCTCAATTCATCGGATCGCTGTCGTCAGCAGCAAAGCGCAATGTTCGAGACAAGCTTCGGACATGCGAGACGACGGAGGCGCGCGTTCGGATTTGCCCTGGTGGCCTGCCGAACGATCGTCCGCCATCGCTCTCGAGCTACTCGTTCACTGTCTGCGCGACGATCATGTCGCCGCCTTTTGGCGCGATCGTCTTGTGTCTCTCGCAATATCGTCACGCGATAGAGGCGTCGTATCGGGCAGCGGCGCCACCCGATACGACGGTTGGCCGGGGCGTCGGTCTCCGCAGATCCCATGCCCAAACGGCCGGTTCGAGGTAAATTGGCCGATCCGGGACCATGATTATTGAGCGACGCTCAAATGATTATTGAACGTTGCTCATGTCTGAGTATACTGATGTGGAGAAGCACGCCTTCGGTTTGTCGCGAAGGCGCGGGAACCGGCCGTAAGGGATAGCCCCATGTCGTATTCAGCGAAGGATCTCCGCCAAGCCGCCGAGGCTGGGGTGATCAGCCCTGCCGACCTGGAACGTTTGCTGGCCTTCCTGGCAAATGGTGGTGCCGTCGGTGATGCAAGCGCGCCGGCCAAATTCGATGCCGCGCACGTGCTCTGGTACGCCGGTGCGCTGATCGTGATCGGCGCCATGGGTCTGTTTTCGACCCTGGCCTTCACCCAGATGGGCGGCCGGGCGCTCACGGCCTGTGCGATTGCCTACGCGGTCGGTTTTACCGTGGCCGGGCATTATCTCTGGCACGACAAGAATCTACGGGTTCCCGGCGGCCTGCTGATCGCGATCGCGGTCTCGATGGCGCCGCTCGCGGTTTACGGCATCCAGGACGAGCTGGGCTGGTGGGGCAAATTCGGCAAGCCGGGCACCGTGCAGGACTTCTACGTCTGGGTGAAGGGCAGCTGGATCTTCATGGAGGTCGCGACGGTCGTCGCCGGCGTCGTCGCGCTGCGCTACTTCCGCTTCGCCTTCATCGTCGCGATCATCGCGGTCGCGTTGTGGTTCATGTCGATGGACCTGGCGCCGTGGTTCAGCGGCACTGCGTATGCCGATTTCGAGACCCGGCGCCGGGTGTCGGTCTGGTTCGGATTGGCGGTGCTCGCGGTGGCCTGGATCGTCGACTATCGCAGCCGCAGCGGTGACTTTGCGTTCTGGCTGCATCTGTTCGGCCTGATGGCGTTCTGGGGCGGGATTACCGCGTCGAGCAGCGCGACCGAACTCGGCAGGGCGCTGTACTGCCTGTTCAATGTCGGCCTTGTCGCGCTCGCCGTGATCCTGATGCGGCGCGCCTATGCGGTGTTCGGCGCGTTCGGCATCTGCCTCTATCTCGGGCATCTCGCCGACGTCGTGTTCAAGGATTCGTTATGGTTTCCGTTCTCGCTGTCGCTGATCGGCATTGCCGTGATCGCCGCCGGACTGCTCTACCATCGCAACCAGCGTGCGATCTCAGCCTGGATCGACACACATGTGCCGGCGACGCTGCGGCCGCGGTCCGCAGTGGCGTGACGGAAGTGCTGGCTCGAGAAGCTATATCGTCATTGCGAGGAGCAAAGCGACGAAGCAATCCATGCTGCCGGTGCGGAACTATGGATTGCTTCGCGGAGCCTGTGATCGGGCGCGCGTGCGCGCGACCCGTTGGCACGCAATGACGTGGAAAGTGCGGCTGCTGCTTACGACAACCTCATATCCAGCAGCCGCCGGCCTTCGCCCTTCAGCAGCTTCTTCACCGCGCTCGAGGCGATCACATCGCCATTGTTGGCGTAGGCCTCGTGGTTCTTCTCGATGTCGTCGAGGCGATAGAGATAGTTGACCATGACGCCGGCGGATTCGCGCAGCCCCTTGGGCGAGAGGTCGCCGAGCCAGTTGATCCGCTCCAGGCGCGCGCCATTGCCGAGATGGAACCGCGCCACCGAATCGATCAGCCGTCCCTTCGGCGTGCGCGCCTTCAGGAAGTAGTAGGCGGCGAGCGGCTCCAGTACGGCGCGCAGCTGCGTCGCGAGTTCGGCGTTCTCGGACCAGTCGGGCTTGCCGAGGCTTTCCAGCAGTTGCCGGTCTTCATCTGACAGCGGCACGTCGTCGGCCTGCTTGACCCATTGCATGAAGCCCGGCACCGGCGACAGCGTCACGAAAGTGTCGAGCTTGGGCAATTCGCGGCGCAGTTCCTCGACCACCTGCTTGATCAGGAAGCTGCCAAAGGAGATGCCGCCAAGGCCGCGCTGGGTGTTGGAGATCGAATAGAACACCGCGGTGCGCGCCTTCTCGACCGGCACCGGCTCGCGCTCTTCGGCAAGCAGCGGCGCGATCGCGCCCGGAATGGCTTCGGTCAGTGCGACCTCGACGAAGATCAAGGGCTCGTCGGCCAGCGCCGGGTGGAAGAAGGCGTAGCAGCGCCGATCCACCGGATCGATGCGGCGGCGCAGATCGTCCCAGTCGCGGATCTCGTGCACGGCCTCGTAGCGGATGATCTTCTCCAGAATATTGGCCGGCGACGACCAGTCTATCCTGCGCAGCACGAGGAATCCCCTGTTGAACCAGGATGAGAGCAGATGCACCACGTCGCGATCGAACGCGGCGAGGTCCTTGTTGCCCTTCATCAATGAAAGCAGATCCGACCGCATCGACACCAGCTCGCCGGTGCCGCCCGGCGCCCGATTGAGCCGGCGGATCAATTCCTGGCGGCGCGGCTCGGAGGCGAAATGCAGGTCGCTGGCGTCCTTGCCATTGGCGCGCCAGCTTTCGATCGCCTGCGCCAGCCTGGTGTGATCGGGGCCGAAATCGCGCGCCAGCGTCTGGAAGAACGACAGCCGGCCGGCGGCGTCGAGGTGGTGGTAGCGATCGAGCACCTCGCGCGCCATCGCCGTCCCGGAGGCCTCGCCGCGTCCGGACAGCAGCGCCTCGCACAATTCCAGCAGTTCGGAAGCATCCTGCTTGTCGTCGGCGGGACTGGCGCGGCCGAGCAGGACGCGGCCGCGTTCGGAAATCGTCGAGAGCAGATCGGAGAAGAAGGCGTTGGCCATGAGCAGGTCGTATCCAGCGGGTCGCATTCAGTGAAGCCGGACCTTACACGGGATTTAAGGTCGGGAGGACTGCAATCAAGCGCATGGATCGTACGGAAATATGTCGCAGCGCGACAACGGTATAATTCGCCTTATCATTCGTCTTGGCTGCGCCCGGTGACAAACCGCGTTCACGTTTTCTCCGCGAACGCGGTCGGTGTCTTGCCTGTCACCTGGCGGAACGCATGGGAAAATGCCGGTACGCTGGCATAACCGAGGTCGGAGGCGACCTGCTTGATCGACGCGTTCGCGTTGGTCGACAGCCGCTCGATCGCAGCCGCGATGCGGGCGCGCTGGCACCAGCTCTTGAACGAGAGTTGCGTCTCCGCCGTGAACAGCCGCGACAGCGTCCGCGCCGAAGTGCCGACCGTGCGCGCCAGCGCATCGATCTCATGGTCCTTGGTCGGGTCGGCCAGCACGATGTCGGCGGCGCGGCGGCAGCGCGGCTCCTGCGGCAGCGGGATGAAGGTCGCGGAATCCTCGGCCTGGTGCAGTTCCAGCATCACCAGCCTGATCAGCAGATCGGTGCGCTCGCGCCCGCATGGGGTGTCGAACAGCGCAAGGATCGCCTGATGCACCAGCGGCGAGACCCGCACCACGAACTCGTGGTCGAGGCTTGTGCTGCGCGTCTCGCGCGCGAGCCAGGTCTGGTCGAAGTAGAGCGTGCGCATCTCGATGTCGGCGAGCACGTCGATCGCGTGCGCGAGCAGGGCGGGGACCCAGACCGCGCGGTCCGGCGGCACCAGCCAGCGCCCCTTCGGCGTGGTCACCTGCATGGTGCCGCTGACGGCATAGACCAGCTGGGCCTCGCGGTGCATGTGTGCCTCGAGACGGATGCCCTTCTGGTAACTGCGCGCGACCATGTGCACGCCATCGCCGGTGACGCGCCGGTCCTGGTGGAGGGCTCTGATTGGCGGTTTAGCGATATTCATTGGCGACATCCCGTCAGGACAAGCACCTATAACCTATTTCCAAGCAATTGAAGAATCGCGTGAGAGACCAGTGAAAGATCTGCCCATGAACAGTCCAGCGAATAGCCAGACCAACAGTCCCAGCCGGGTGATCTGCTTCGTCAACGCCGCCCATTTCATCGATCACTATTCGATGCTGATCTTCGCCGCCGCCGTCATCATCATGGGCCCGGCGCTCGGCATGGCCTATTCGGAGCTGTTGCCCTACGCGACGCCGGGCTTCATCGCCTTCGGCGCCGGCTCGCTGATCACCGGCTGGCTCGGCGACCGCTGGAGCCGCCGCCACATGATGGTGATCTTCTTCGTCGGCATCGGCCTGTCGATGATCTCGGTCGGCTTCGTGCAGACGCCGCTGCAACTCGGCGCTGCGTTGCTTGCGATCGGCATCTTTGCCTCGATCTACCATCCGGTCGGCACCGCGATGATCGTGTCCTATGCCGAGAAGCTCGGCGCGCAGATGGGGATCAACGGCGTCTGGGGCAATCTCGGCGTCGCCTCGTCGGCGCTGGTCACCGGCATCGTTGGCCAGTATCTCGGCTGGCGCTGGGCCTTCTTCATCCCCGGAATCGTCACCGTGCTGATCGGCATCGCGTTCGCGATGACGGTGGTGCATGAGGACCGCAAGGGCTCGAAACAGGCCGCCGCCCAGGTGCGCGTCGCCAAGGAAGACATGTGGCGGGTGGTGCTGTCGCTGCTGATCGTGGTGATCGCGATCTCGACCACGTTCAACGCGGTGACGGTGGCGCTGCCAAAACTGTTTGCTGAACGGCTCGCCGACCTGACCAAGAGTCCGGCGCTGCTCGGCGTGATCGCGGCCGGGGTCTATGTATTCGGCGCGATGACGCAGTACACGATCGGCAAGCTGCTCGATAAGCATTCGCTGAAGACGGTGGCGCTGCCGCTGTCGTTCCTGCTGGCGCCGTTCCTCTATCTGGCGGCGAGCCTGTCCAATCTGCCGCTGATCCTGGTCTCGATCGGCATCGTGATGGGTGCGTTCGGCCAGGTGACGGTGAATGACGCGATGGTCGGCAAGTACACCACGGAGGAATGGCGCTCGCGGGCCTATGCGGTGCGCTATTTCGTCGGCTTCACCGCGGCCGGCGCCTCGGTCGGCCTGGTGGCCTGGCTGTACGACCAGGGCGGCTTCGCGATGATGTTGCGTGCGTTCGCAGCGCTTTGCCTGCTGGCGATCGCCGCCGCGATCATCCTGCCGCGCGAGATCCGCACCCCGGCCTCGCAGGCCGGCTGACGAGCTATTCGTCGCTCCACTGAGCGGCCCTCCGCCAGCGCGGGGCTGGCGGCTGGCCGCTGTCGCAGGGCTGGGCTACAAGTCGCCGGACCAACAACCGGCCGGGCGCGCGACCCGGCGTGGAGGACGTCCGATGTCGTTTCGCACGCTGCGTCTGGCTGGCCTCGTTCTGGGAGTGACTATGATGGCCACAGCAGCCAATGCCGACGCCTTGACCGATCAGATCGCGCCGACCGGCAAGCTCCGGGTCGCGATCGCGATCAGTCCGGCCGGTGGCGCGTTCTGGTCGACCAGGACCGCGAGCGGCTATGCCGGCGTTCCCGTCGATCTCGGCAGGGAGATGGCGGCGCAACTCGGCGTCCCCGTCGAATATGTCGTGCACCAGAACTCCGGCCAGATCACCGACACGGCGGCGAAGCAGACCTGGGACGTCACCTTCCTGCCCAAGGATGCCGAGCGCGAGACCAAGATGAGCTTCGGTCCGATTTACGAGGTCGCCGACGCCACCTATATCGTCAAGCCGGGCTCCGCGATCACGAACTTCGCCGCGCTCGACCAGGACGGCGTCAAGGTCGCGGCCGTCAATGCCACAACGACGATGCGCGGTGCGATCGCGCATCTCAAGCACGCCAAGGTCACCGGCTATCAGACCTATGACGAGATCTTCAATCTCCTGAACAGCGGCGAGATCGACGCGTTCGCGCTGTCGCGCGATCAGCTCAACGCGATGGCCAGGAAGATTCCGGGCACGCGGGTGCTGGACGAGACCTTCAAGCAGACCGTCACTGCGGTCGCGGTGCCGCTTGACCATCCGCTGGCTGCCGCCTTCGTCACCAAGTTCATGACGCAAGCGATTGCCAACGGCACGTTACGCAAGGCCTATGACAACAATGGGCTGAAGGACACGCCGGTTCGCACCGAGGTGAAGTAGCGCGCATCGACCTTTCCCCGTCATCCTGGGGTGCGAGCCTTGCGGCGCAATTGCGCCGCTGGCCGAGCCTCGACGGATGAATCGGCCACCGGCGGGCCGTCGATCCTTCGAGACGCGCTGCGCGCTCCTCAGGATGACGGAGATGGATAGGCGCAGATCTCTTGGGCGACATCTGTGCAAGCTGCATAAATCGACGCCATTGCGCCGGCCGGCTTCCGTGCCGACTGGATAAGCTATTGTGCAGAAACGATTTTTGGTCCTGGCGGCCAGCGTCTTCGGTTGGCACATCCATTGCTTTTGACTGCACCAGTCAACGACGACTGCCGTTCTCCGGATTTTGCCGAGGCCAGTGCTGGCCGCGGCGAGGGGATCAAGGCGCCATACCCGGGCGCCTCGAGCAATCGTTGATCTCCCATCTCCCCGGACGGATGAGCGTTTCAATCAACCTGCGTCGCTTCCGGCAGGCAACCGGCGCGGCCGAATTGTGCAAGGGGATTTTACGAATGGCCTATCTCGCACCGTCCGAATTCGTCACCAAGATGGTCGACGCCGGTGAATCCAAGATATTCATGTCGACGCGCGACACCGTGATCCGCGCCTACATGGCCGGCGCGATCCTCGCGCTGGCGGCCTGGTTCGCCGTGACGATCAACGTCAACACCGGGCAGCCGATCATCGGCGCGCTGCTGTTCCCGGTCGGCTTCTGCATGCTCTATCTGCTGGGCTTCGACCTCTTGACCGGCGTGTTCGTGCTCTCGCCGCTGGCGCTGCTCGACAAGCGCCCCGGTGTCACGCTCGGCGGCGTGCTGCGCAATTGGGGCCTCGTCTTCATCGGTAATTTCGCCGGCGCGCTCACGGTGGCCTTCATGATGGCGTTCGTGACCACGTTCGGCTTCACGACGGAGCCCGACAAGGTCGGCATGACGATCGGCAACATCGGCGAGGGCCGCACGCTGGGCTACGCGGCGCATGGCGCGGCGGGCATGGCCACTTTGTTCATCCGCGGCATGCTCTGCAACTGGATGGTCTCGACCGGCGTCGTCGGCGCCATGATCTCCACCACGGTGCCCGGCAAGGTGATCGCGATGTGGATGCCGATCCTGGTGTTCTTCTACATGGTGTTCGAGCATTCGGTCGTGAACATGTTCCTGTTCCCGTCCGGGCTGATGCTGCACGCCAAGTTCTCGATCATGGACTATTTCATCTGGAACGAGATTCCGACCGTGCTCGGCAACCTCGCCGGCGGCCTCGCCTTCACCGGGCTCACGCTCTACACGACGCATGTGAAGACCGCGCCGAAGCGCGAGCGCCTCGCCGCTTGATCCTGGCCGGCTTATGGGTCTCTCCTGTCGGGAGGGATCCTGGGGCCTGCATGAGGCGATGCCGCGCGCGCTGAACATATCGGTCGGGCAATTCTCTGATCAGGGCCGCAAGGACACCAATCAGGATTTCCACGGCGTGCTGATCCCCGACGAGCCGCTGCTCGGCTTGAAGGGGATCGCCGTGGTGCTCGCCGACGGCATCTCCTCGAGCAGCGTCAGCCGTATCGCTGCGGAGTCCGCGGTCAAGAGCTTCCTGACCGACTACTACTGCACCTCGGAATCCTGGTCGGTGAAGAGTTCGGCGCAGCGGGTGCTGGAGGCGACCAATTCCTGGCTGCATGCGCAGACGCGGCGCAGCCAGAATCCCTACGACAAGGACAAGGGCTACGTCTGCACGCTGAGCGCCCTGGTGATCCGGTCGACCACCGCACATCTGTTCCATGTCGGCGACAGCAGGATCTACCGCGTCGCCGGCAACAGCCTCGAGCAACTCACCAACGACCACCGCGTCGTGGTCTCGTCGCAGCAAAGCTATCTCGGCCGCGCGCTCGGGGTGAACCCGCAGCTCGAGATCGACTACCAGAACCTTCCGCTCGAGCGCGGCGATACGTTCCTGCTGGTGACCGACGGCGTCTATGAGCACGTCCCGGCGCGGCAGCTGGCGCGGACGATCCGGGACGGCGCCGCCGACCTCGACGCCGCCGCGAAATCGATCGTCGAACAGGCGTATGAGAACGGCAGCCCGGACAATCTCACCGCGCAGATCATCCGGATCGACGAATTGCCGGACGGCGATGCTGGCGAGGTGTTCGGTCAGCCCACCGGGCTGCCGCTGCCGCCACTGCTCGAAGCCAGGATGCTGTTCGACGGCTACCGCATCGTGCGCGAGCTGCACGCGTCGCACCGCAGCCACATCTATCTCGCGGTCGACGAGGACAGCGGCACCACGGTCACGATCAAGATCCCCTCGATCGATCTGCGCGACGATGGCGCCTATCTGAAGCGCTTCATGATGGAGGAGTGGGTCGCGCGGCGGATCGACAGTCCGCATGTGCTGAAGCCGTTTCTGCCGCCCCGCAGGCGCAACTTCCTCTATGTCACGATGGAGTACATCGACGGCCAGACCCTGACGCAGTGGATGATCGACAACCCTGCGCCGTCGCTGGAGACGGCGCGCGACATCACCGAGCAAATCGCGCGAGGGCTGCGCGCGTTCCACCGCAAGGAGATGCTGCACCAGGACGTCAGGCCCGACAACATCATGATCGACAAAACAGGTACGGTGAAGATCATCGATTTCGGCTCGACCCGGATCGCGGGCGTCGCGGAGGCGGTGGCTGCGGGCGTCGACGACATTCTGGGCACCCAGCAATACACCGCGCCGGAGTATTTCCTGGGCGAGGGCGGCACCGCGCGCTCCGACCTGTTCTCGCTTGGCGTCGTCACCTATCAGATGCTGACGGGCCGCTTGCCCTATGGCGCGCAGATCGCGCGCGCCCGCACCCGATCCGAGTTCAACCGGCTGCTCTATCGTCCGGCCGCACATGGCGGCCGCGAGATCCCCCGCTGGGTCGACGGCACGCTGGAGCGTGCCGTGCATGTCAATCCGCTCAAGCGCTACGACAGCTTTTCCGAGTTCCTGTTCGACTTGCGCAATCCCAACGCAAGATATCTGGCGACGTCATCGACCCCGCTGATCGAGCGCAACCCGGTGCTGTTCTGGAAGTCGACCACGCTGCTGCTGGCGCTCGTCGTGCTGCTGCTGCTGGCCTATGGCGCGCATCATTGGCGGTAGGAAGCCGAGTCGTCGACCTTTCCCCGTCACCCTGAGGAGCGCGCACTTGCGCGCGTCTCGACGGGTCGACGGCCCCGCCGGTGGCCGCTTCATTCTTCGAGACGCGCTGCGCGCTCCTCAGGATGACGGGGAGAGAGATGGATGGACGTCGCTAATGCGTGGCACCCGAGGCAATTGGATCCAGTCCGCTCTTCACCAGCGCGTCGCGGGCATCTGACGAGGCGAGGAAGCTGATCAGCGCCTTGCCGGCCTCGGGCTGCTTCGAGACGGTCGCGATCCCGGCGGAGAACACCGTGATCTTTTGCAACGGCTCCGGCAGTGGACCGACGATGTCGATGCCGCTGACCGGCTTCAACTCGGAAATCTGCTGCAAGCCGATCTCGGCCTCGCCCTTGGCGACGATCTCGCCGACCGGGGTCGCCGGGATCATCCGCGCCTTGTCCTTCATCTGGTCGGCGATCCCGAGCTCGCCGAACATCTCGGTCGAGACATAGACGCCGCTGGCGCTGTCGGAATAGGCGACCGATTTCGCCGCCAGCAGCGCCTGCTTGACGCCGTCCGCCGAACCGATGTCGGGCTTCGGCGCGCCTGACTTGACCGCGATGCCGATCGGCGATTTCACCAGGTCGACGCGGCTGTCGGCCACCACCTTGCCCTGCTTGATCAGGTCGCCGAGCGCGTAGCCGACCATGATCAACACGTCAGCCGGCTCGCCGCGTGCAAGCCGCGCCGGAATCGCGTTGGCCGTGGTGCCCATCGACGGTCCGAACGCGGTCACCACCTTGTGCCCGGTCTTGCGCTCGAACTCCGGCACCAGCGCCTTGTAGGCCGCGCTCAGCCCGCCCGAGATCATGACATGGACTTCGGCGGCGCTTGCCGTTGATGTGATGGCGACGGCGCCGATCAAGGCGAGCGTGAGGGCACGGAGGCCGGTGAGGACGCGCATGGAGTTTCTCCCTGGACGATTCTTCGAGAGCGGGGTCGTCGTGGCCGGGGAGACTATAGCTCGGGAAGAGGCGTGACTAGCCGCCACTCGTCATTGCGAGGAGCGTAGCGACGAAGCAATCCATCGTTCCGCATGCATGGATCGATGGATTGCTTCGCTACTCTCGCAATGACGGGGAGGGAGCGTCCGCACCCTCACGAATTCACATGCACGAAATCGCGCAGCAGCGGGTAGATCTCGTTGTTCCAGCGCTTGCCGGAGAACACGCCGTAATGGCCGACGCCGGCCTGCATGTGATGCACCTTGCGATAGGTGCGGACGCCGGTGCAGAGGTCCTGGGCGGCGAGCGTCTGGCCGATCGAGCAGATGTCGTCCTTCTCGCCCTCCACCGTCATCAGGCCCATGCGCCGGATCGCCGCCGGGTTCACCGGGCGGCCGCGATGCATCAGCATGCCCTGCGGCAGCAGGTGCTCCTGGAACACGTCGCGCACCGTCTCGATGTAGAATTCCGCCGGCAGATCCATCACGGCGAAATACTCATCGTAGAAGGTCTTGATCACCTCGGCCTTGTCGGTCTCGCCCTTGGCGAGGTGGTCGGCGAGATCGATGTGCTGCTTGATGTGACGCTCCAGGTTCATCGACACGAACGCCGTGAGCTGCACGAAGCCGGGATAGACCTGGCGCAACGCGCCCTTGCACTGCATCGGCACGTAGTTGATCAGATTGTCCTCGAACCATTTGATCGGCTTGCTCTTGGCGAACTGGTTCACCTTGGTCGGCAGGATCCGTGTGTCGATCGGGCCGGCCATCAGGGTCAGCGACGCCGGCCGCGCCGGATGATTGTCTTCCGACATGACGGCGGCGGCGGCGAGCGCCGACACCGAAGGCTGGCAGATCGCCACCATGTGCGCCCGCGGGCCGAGCTGGCCGAGGAAATCGATCAGATGGTCGGTGTAATCCTCGAGCCCGAAGCGGCCCTCGCTGCGCGGGATGTCGCGCGGATTGTGCCAGTCGGTGATGTAGACGTCGTGGTCCTGTAGCAGCGTCTTCACGGTGCCGCGCAGCAACGTCGCGAAATGTCCGGACATCGGCGCCACCAGCAGCAGCCGCGGCTGCTCCGGTCCGTCCACCTTCCTGAAATGCAGCAGCGAGCCGAACGGCGTCGCATAGGCGACCTCCTCGGTGACCTGCAATTCCCTGTTGCCGACGGTGACGCTGCCGATGCCGTAATCGGGGCGGGCGTAGGTCAAGGTGGAGCGCGAGATCAGCTCGAGCGCGGCGGCGAGCCGGCCGAACGTCCGGTCGGACGCGCCCCGGGGCGCCAGGTTGAGATAACGCAATGCCGCCGCGGCGCCGGTCCGCCACGGCGCCGTGAGGTCCATATGGTTCTGATAGGCCTGGTACAGCATCGACATCATACGCATCCACCCGGTGGCCCGGTCTGCCAAGCAATATCGAGGCCAGAGGTCGGCTCACTGCCCGGCAAATTGGCACGTGGCTTGCTGCGAAAATGACCGGCTCCGGGGTGCGCGGCGGTTGGACCGGCGGGCGGCGTCCGGCAGCGAGACGGTTTCGGGCGTGAGGGACTGACATGGCGAAAGCAACACTCACCATCAGCAGCAAGAACTATTCGTCCTGGTCGCTGCGCGGCTGGCTGCTGGCGAAATTCGCCGGACTGGAGTTCGAGGAGGTGGTCACCGCGCCTGATGATCCCTCGGCGCGGGCCGAACTGCTGCTGCTGTCGTCATCGATCCTGGTGCCTTGCCTGCGCCACGAGGGCGCGACGGTCTGGGATACGCTGGCGATCGGCGAGTATCTCAACGAGATCATGCCGCACGCCGGACTGCTGCCGGAGGACCGGATCCAGCGCGCGCATTGCCGCTCGATCTCGGGAGAGATCCATTCCGGCTTCACCACGCTGCGGTCGTCGCTGCCGGTCAATCTGAAGGGGCATTTTCCCGGCTTCAAGATCTGGTCGCGGGCCCAGGCCGACATCGACCGCGTCTGCACCATCTGGCGCGATTGCCTGGCCAAGTCCGGCGGGCCGTTCCTGTTCGGCGAACGCCGCACCATGGCGGACGCGATGTATGCGCCGGTCGTGACCCGCTTCATGACCTATGACGTGAAGCTCGACCCCGGCCTCGCGGCCTATGCCAGGACCATCCTAGCGATGCCCGAGATGCAGGAATGGATCGAGGCCGCGAAGGCCGAGCCTGCCGATGTCGAGGAGCTCGAGGTCGAATATTAGGCAGCGCATGCCAGGAGCAGCCCGCATCGGCGGCTCAAGCTGCGGGCAAGCAATGCTCAACGGACGTGCCGCCGGCGCCAGGCATCGGCGCCGCGCGACGATCGAGCGCAGCACGCGCCGAACGCGAATTCGTGTCTCGTGCCAGATGCTTCCGCGGCGATGGCCGCGAGCGGCGAGACCGATCGCCGCGGCGCGAGCGGGCTGGCAAGGATTTCGCATAGCAAGATTCGAGCTGTGACCGCGACGATGCGACGCTGCCGAAAATTTGGACGCCGAGCCGCGCCGCGATCTCGCGAACACGAGAACCGTGGAGGCTTGAAATGAACCAGCACGCCGTCGTCAGCAAATTCTCCCACGTCAAACCCGGTGACACCGAGTTCAAGGGCGGAGGTCTGCGCGACTTCTTCCTGTATCGCGATCTTGGCATTGCCGATGCCACCAGCGGGCAGGTGATCTGCCATCTGGTCAAGGCCAATCCCGATCTGCCGCCCGAGCACGGCACCGGCTGGCACAAGCATCTGTGCGACTTTCAGATCGTGATCATGACCAAGGGCTGGGCCCGCTTCATGTACGAGGACAAGGAGACGCTGGTCGAGGCCGGCGACGTCATCCATCAGCGTCCCGGCATCACCCACTATCTGTTCGATTACTCGAAGGACATGGAATATCTCGAGATCGTCAGCCCCGCCGATTTCAAGACCGTCGATGTGCCGCCGGCGACCGAGACGGTGCCGCCGGTCACCCCATGGGAATGATCGCCACTTAAAATCAGAGAGGGGCTCGCGATGTCGTCCGCGGAGGAATTAACCTTTGTGGTCGGCCGCTGGGTGCGGCCGATCGTCATGCTTCTGTATGTGGTGCGCTGCGCCGGGCTGATGACCACATCTAGCCGTGAACAACGGAGTACAGCGCTCGATCAGTGATTCGGACGCGGTTCGTTCCATCCGCGTTCCAAATCTTAAGACGATCGGCGTGCGCGTCGCGTTTTGAAACAGCACACGCCGTGATCCCCGCGACGAACGCGACGTGCTCGTGCGAGGATCGTGAGTATTGAGTGCGCCTGACCGGCTCAGGCGATGCCCGCCTGCTTCTCGCGCGGCATGCGCCAGGCGATGACATTGGCTTCCAGCGTGCCGCCGGTTGCGTCATTCCGCCACTGGCCGTTGACGAAGCGGCACGCGAACGGCAGCTGATACGTTCCGCTATGATCCTCGCAAAGCACTTCCACGCGTTGTTCCGGCGAAGGTTCGCCATTGCCATCGAATTGCGCCAGCCGTTTTTCGCGCGTAGCCATGCGATCTGTCTCCACTGCCCAAGGTCGAGCCAAAAGGGGTCGAACCAAACAAGTTCCGAAGGCCCCCGTCCCCACGAGTAGTCCCCGTAATGAAATGAAGCACACCGCTCGAATGCGGTTTCAGTGTGGTATGTGTGCCTTGCTTTCTGCGTCGCGTGCACAAATCTGTGAATGACGCGCTTGATTGGGGATGCCGATGATCGCTCGCTATGCACTTGTCTTGCTCATGCCGCTTGCGCTCGGCGCCGTCGGAACCGCGCATGCGCAGGACGTTCCCGGCATCGAGATCTGCACCGTCGAGAAGACGATGGAGCGGCGCACGAGTTGCTTGCAGAGCAATGTCGATTTCTTGCAGAAGACCATCACCAAGCTGACGACAGATCACCAGCAGAAGCTCGACGCTGCCAACCGGCAGATCGAGAGCTTGAAGATTTCGGTCGCGGGCTTGCAGAAGCTCGTCACCGACTTGCAGGCCGCGCAGGTCAAGCTGACCGAGGACCTGAAGAAGAAAGCCGACGCGGCGCCGGCAAAGGATGGGGCGCCTGCCGCGAAGGATGGGACGAAGTAGCGCACCGTCATTGCGAGGAGCGAAGGATTCGTTCTACGCCACCCGGTACGTCTCCATCACGTCGCGATCCGGCTCGTAGCCGAGGCCGGGGCCTTGCGGCACGGCGACATGGCCATGGGCGTCGACAGCGATGCGATCGCCCCACAGGCAGGCAGGGCGCTTCATGAAGAACACCTCGATCAGCCCTTCGTCGCGGATCGCCATCAGATGCAGGGTGGCGAGGAAGCCCGGCCCGAAATAGGGCGAGTGCGGAATCACCTGGACACCGAACTCGTCGGCGAGCACGGCCACCCGCAGGAATTCGGTGACGCCGCCGACCTTGATCACCGACGGCTGCGCGTGACTGACCGCGCCGGCGGTCATCATCTGGCGGAATTGATGCACGGTGCAGGCATTCTCGCCGGCCGCGATATCGAGCCGGCCTTCTCGTCGCACCTCCGCGAGCGTGGCGAAATCCTCAGGCGGCCAGACCGGCTCCTCCAGGAACATCGGCGCGGCCTGCTTGCAGTCGCGGGCGAACTGGATCGCCGCCGGCCCATCCAGCGGGCAGTTCATGTCGACCATCAGCGGCACGCCGGGGCCGATCGCTTCACGCGCGGCTGATACCGCGGGCACGGTGGTCTCGTGCAGCTTGATCGCGGCATAGCCAAGCTTGATCGCCTTCTTGCATTCGGCGGCGATATGCGCGGCATTGCCGATCCGCATCAGGCTCGCATAGGCCGGGATCGTGCTGCGCCTCGCGCCGCCGATCAGTTGATGCAACGGCTCGCCCTTCACCTTGCCGGCGAGATCCCACAGCGCGATGTCGAGCGCCGAGATCGCGAACATCGTGATGCCGTAGCGGCCGAACAGGTGCAGATTGCGCTGGATATGCTCCATCACGGCGGGAATCCGGGCGGCGTCGGGCACTTCGAGGCCGCGTGCCTGCGGCGCGATCATCTCGGTGACCGCCATGCAACTGGTCTTCGGGCAGACATAGGCGAAGGCGTCGCCCCAGCCGGTCAGGCCGGCGTCGGTCGACACCTCGACCAGCACCATGTCGAGCGCGGAGATCGCGGAGGCGCCCTGGCGGAAGCTCGCTGGTCCCGCGTCGTAGGGAATGCGGATGTGGTGGGCGCGGACGTCGGTGATTTTCATTGTTGTTGTCCTTCCAGTCGCAGGATGTGCCTGGAGTCGTGCTGGCCGGACACTTCAGCCTGGGTCCGCCATCGCTTCCGTCCGGGCTCCTGCAAGGCATGCTGTCCCAAGTCTTGCTGTCCCAAGTCTTGCTGTCCCAAGTTTTGCCAGTGGAATAGCTTGCGCGCGAATCGTGTCGAAGACGTGGATGCCCGGCGCAAGGCCGGGCATCATGAAGCCTCAAGTTGTGGAGCTGCGCCCTAGCTGTTCTTCTCGCCGCTCATGATCGGGCCGAACCGCTCCCAGCTCTCGCCCTTGAAGCGCATCATCTGCAACTGCTCAATCGGTGCATAATCGTCCGGCCCGGTCCTGATCTTGGTGCCGGGCAGATAGATGCCGATCTCGAAGTTGAGGCTGGCCGCCTGCTTCATCAGGTTCTCGCGGGTGAGGTTGTCGCCGCATTGCCGCAACACCTGCTCCAGCCCCTTGGCGACGCCGTAACCGAACACGGTCGAAGCGTCGTTCTGGTCGCCCTCGGGATACCACTTGGTCATGAAGGCGCGCCACTCGTTCATGGCTGGATCGTTCTTCCACTCGTGATCGGCGGGGTCCTTCAGATACTGGGTCGACAGGATGCCCTGGCTCGCCTCATAGCCGGCCGGCTTCATCACGCCGCCGATCGAGACCGAGACGTTGGTGAGGAATTGCACCGGGTGCCAGTCCAGCTCGGCGGCCTTCTTGATCGCCTGCGCCGCGAATTTCGGCGTCGCGATGTTGACGAAGATGTCGGGATTGGCGCCCTTGATCTGCACGATCTGCGAATCCACCGTCGGCGACGAGGTCTCGTAGGAGGATTCGACGATGATCAGTTTCTTGGCCTGATCGCCGAGCCCGTCATGCAGGCCGTTGAGATAGTCCTTGCCGAAATCGTCGTTCTGATAGAGCACGCCGATGGTCTTGCCGGGATAATTCTGCAGAATGTATTTGGCATAGATGCGCGCCTCGACCTGGTAGCTCGGCTGCCAGCCCATGGTCCACGGGAAGTTCTTCGGGTCGTTCCACTTGGCGGCGCCGGTCGAGACGAACAGCTGCGGCACCTTCTTGGCGTTCATGTATTTCTGGATCGCGGTATTGCCCGGCGTGCCCAGCGGATTGAAGATCAGCAGCACCTCGTCGCTCTCGACCAGCTTGCGGGCCTGCTCGACCATCTTCGGCGGGCTGTAGGCGTCATCGTAGGAGATGAAGTTGACCTTGCGGCCGTTGATGCCGCCTTCGCTGTTGAGCTTGTTGAAATAGGCCGCTTCGGTCTTGCCGATGGTGGCATAGGCTGACGCCGGCCCCGAATAGGGCATGATGTTGCCGACCTTGATCTCGGTGTCGGTCGCGCCCGGGTCGTATTTCTTCTGTGCGTTGGCCGCGCTTGCGACCGCGATGGTCAAGAGCCCCGCGAGCGCCGCAGACTTGAGACAGTTGGCATAGCTAACCAGTCGGTGATGCATCATTGTCCTCCCTGACATGCTGGCCGGCGGCTCGTGCAGTCTTGATTTTCGGGCAGCTTGATGAGCCGTCGGATCGATGCGTTAGCGAGTATGCACGATTGCAACGGTGTTGGCAGCAACGCCTTTGGGATAAATTTCCGCGGAACGAAATCACGGTTTCGCCGCTGCGCAGCAAGGATTGTCAAACGCCCGGCGCTGCGGCCGAGCATGATGCCCGAACTTTGCAGGAAAGCCGTCGTCCATGAACCCAGCCCAGAAAGCGCTCTGGTACATCGAAGGCCATCTCGGCAGGTCGCTGACGCTCGACGACATCGCGGCCGTCGCCGGGGTGTCGCGCTTCCATCTGGTGCGGGCATTCGCGGAGGCGACCGGGTTCTCGGTGATGCGCTACGTGCGGGCGCGCCGGCTCAGCGAAGCCGCGCGCGAGCTCGCGGCCGGCGCGCCCGATATTCTCACGCTGGCGCTGGACGCGGACTACGGCTCCCACGAAGCGTTCACCCGCGCGTTCCGTGACCATTTCGGCGTCACGCCGGAGACGGTGCGCGCGACGACCTGCCTGACCAAGCTCAAGCTCCAGGAGCCGATCTCCATGATCTCGACGGCCCTCGATCACATCGACCCGCCGCGGATGGCGACCGGCAAGGCGTTCCTCGTCGCCGGCATCGGCGAGCGCTACAACCACACCAATGACAGCACGGCCGGCATTCCGAACCAGTGGAGTAGCTTCCACCAGCAATGCGCGCATATTCCTCGCCAGGTCGGCAATGGTGCCTATGGCGTCTGCTGCAACGGCGACGATGCCGGCAATTTCGACTACATCGCGGGCGTCGAGGTCGCCGATTTCTCCGACCTGCCGCGCGAGTTCGCACGGGTCCGGATCCCGGCGCAGAACTACGTGGTGTTCACCCACTCAGAGCACATCTCGACTATCCGACGCACCCACAACACGATCTGGAATCGCTGGCTGCCGCAGTCCGGCATGAAGGTGGCCGACGCGCCGAACTTCGAGCGCTACGACGAGAGGTTCGATGCGTCGACCGGCAATGGCGGGTTGGAGATCTGGGTGCCGGTGAGGGAGTAGGTGCTCTCATCCCGTCATTCCGGGGCTCGCCGAAGGCGAGAGCCCGGAATCCATCAGGCCGCGTCACCTGTGCAGACATGGATTCCGGGCTCTCGCTTCGCGAGCCCCGGAATGACGGCGACGAATGTGGCGGCCTTGAGCTGGTTGCAAACCTAGTGCGTGCGCGCGAGGCAGAACGCGACGACTTCTTCCAGCGCGGTCTTCATCGGCGAGGGCGGGAACAGCGCCAGTGCGTCGACGGCCATTGCGCCATAGTGATGGGCGCGGCTGATCGTGTCCTCGAGGGCGCGGTGCTTGGTCATCAGCCCGATCGCGTGGTCGAGGTCGTCCGATCCGATCTCGCCGCGCTCCAGCGCGCGGATCCAGAACTTGCGCTCGGTGTCGTTGCCGCGGCGGAAGGCGAGCACCACCGGAAGCGTGATCTTGCCCTCGCGGAAATCGTCGCCGACATTCTTGCCGAGCTTCGCGGATTTGCCGCCATAGTCGAGCACGTCGTCGACGAGCTGGAAGGCGATGCCGAGATTCATGCCGACCGAGCGGCAGGCGGTCTGCTCGGCCTTGGGCCGGTTGGCGATGACAGGGCCAACCTCGCAGGCGGCGGCGAACAATTCAGCGGTCTTGCCGCGGATCACGGCGAGATATTCGTCCTCGGTGGTCGCGGTGTTCTTGGCGGCGGCGAGTTGCATCACCTCGCCCTCGGCGATGGTGGCGGCGGCGGCGGACAGGATGTCGAGCGCGCGCAGCGAGCCGACCTCGACCATCATCCGGAACGCCTGGCCGAGCAGGAAGTCGCCGACCAGCACGCTGGCCTCGTTGCCCCACAGCATCCGCGCGGACAATTTGCCGCGGCGCAGTTCGCTCTCGTCGACCACGTCGTCATGCAGCAGGGTCGCGGTGTGCATGAACTCGACCGCGGCGGCGAGCTTGATATGGCCGTCGCCGGAGTATTCCGAAAGCTGGGCCATCGCCAGGGTCAGCATCGGGCGCAGCCGCTTGCCCCCTGAGGAGATCAGATGATTGGCGACCTCCGGGATCATGGTGACTTCGGAGCCGGTCCGCGACAGGATCGTCGCGTTGACGCGCTCCATGTCGGCGGCGACAAGTCCCACCAGCCCGTCGATCGAAGCATTTGACGGGCTTTCGAAGGGTACAATAACCGCCACGCTGGTCTCCAATTTTGCCGAATACGCACTATGCTCAGCTATAACAATAGAAACTGCGCGGGGCAGCGGCAAGGCCACGAAGTTGTTGACATGTGACGCATTGGCCGCACAGCCGGGCCGACAGGAGAGCGTATTTTGCGGGAATTGGTACGGACCAATGACGTGGTGCTGGTCTCCGCCATCGGGGCGTTGCTCGACAGCGCTAACATCCATCATCTGGTGCTGGACCAGAACATGAGCATCATCGAGGGCTCGCTCGGCGTGTTGCCGCGGCGGATCCTGGTGCATGAGGACGACAACCTCGAGGCCCGCCAGCTTTTGACCGATGCCGGTCTGGGCCACGAATTGCGCGCTGATGATTAGAGCGATTTCAAGCGAAGTGGGTCCCGGTTCGCGTGAAGAACGCGCGCCAAAGAAGGAGTCGCCGGCCATCGAGATCACCGAGGACGGATTTCTCGGCGGGCAGTTGCGGCTGCGGCAGCCCCGCAGCGGCCATCGTGCCGGCCATGACGCGATCCTGCTGGCAGCCGCGACCCCGGCGCGACCGGGCGACCGCGTCGTCGATCTCGGCGCCGGCGTCGGCGCCGCCGGGCTTGCGGTGGCGCGGCGGGTGGGAGGCATCGATCTCGTCCTAGTTGAAATCGATCCCGCTTTGGCCGACCTAGCGCGGAATAATGCCGGCGCCAATGCGATCAAGGCCGAGGTGACCGTGCTCGATGTCGAGGCCTCTGCCTCCGCTTTCGCCGATTCCGGCCTCGGGCCTGACAGTGCCGACGTCGTGCTGATGAATCCGCCGTTCAACGATCCGGCGCGGCACCGCGCCTCGCCGGACGGCGTGCGCGAGCGTGCCCATGTCGCGATCGCGACCACGCTGGCCGGCTGGGTTCACGTCGCGCGGCGGATTCTCAGGTCCAACGGGCAGCTTGCGATGATCTGGCGGGCGGATGGGATCGCCGAGGTGCTGGCCGCGCTGGATCGCGGCTTTGGCAGCCTCGAGATCCTGCCGGTTCACGGCGAGGCGAGTTCGCCGGCGATCCGAATCCTGGTGCGGGCCACCAAGGGTGGCCGGGCACCGACGCGGCTGCATGCCGCGCTGTTGCTCAATGAAGGGTCAGGCGTGCCCAATAAATGGGTGCAGGAGATTTTGGCGGGAAAAGGAGAATTGCCGCTGGCGCGGCGTTAGTGGGCAGCAACGCTGCCCAGCCGTGATTGGCACTTAGTTACTGCGAGGCCGTTTCCGACTGACGCTCCGGCGCCGACGTGAAGTGGATCGCCGTCAGGAGTGTTCCGATCAGCAAAATCAGCAGATAGATCTTCATGGTCCCTCTCCGCCGCGAATTGCAACCCCAATGACAAAATGCAAAACGCGTTCCACGGAATCCAATGACAGTGGCGTGATAAAAAGTGGTTAATTCGAGGTAACGGCATGAGTGAACAAAGAAGTGATCGCCAAGGACTTTCCCAGGGACGTTCGGGACTGCTCGAACGGATGCAGGGAATGCTTCCGGCACGCTTCCGGCGCGGCACGGCCGTCGTCCCGGTGGTGCGGCTGTCAGGCGTGATCGGCGCGGTGACGCCGCTGCGGCCGGGCATGACGCTCTCGGGCGTCGCCAAGATGCTGGAGCGCGCCTTTGGCACCAGGAATGCCAAGGCGGTGGCGCTGGTGATCAATTCGCCGGGCGGCTCGCCGGTGCAATCCCGGCAGATCTATCTGCGCATCCGGCAGCTGGCGGCCGAGAAGAAGCTGCCGGTCCTGGTGTTCGCGGAGGATGTCGCGGCCTCCGGCGGCTACATGATTGCCTGCGCCGGCGACGAGATCTATTGCGACCCGTCCTCGATCCTGGGCTCGATCGGCGTGGTCGGCGGCAGCTTCGGCTTCCAGGAGGCGATCAAGAAGATCGGGGTCGAGCGGCGGCTCTACACGGCCGGCAGCCACAAGGCGATGCTCGATCCGTTCCTGCCCGAAAACCCTGATGACGTCGCCCGCCTCAAGGCGATCCAGCGCGAAATCCACACCACCTTCATCAACCTGGTGAAGCAGAGCCGGGGCAGCCGGCTGAAGGCGGCCGATGACGTGCTGTTCACCGGCGAATACTGGGCGGGCGAGACCGCTATCGGCCTCGGGCTGGCCGATGGCATCGGCGATCTCCGCTCCACCTTGCGGGCCCGCTATGGCGAGAAGGTGCTGACCCCGGTGATCGCGCCCGCGACCGGCCTATTGTCCGGCCTGCTCGGCCGCCGGGCCCCGGGGGCGGGGCAGCTCGCGCTGGACGGGCTTGCCGGTCTGCCGGACGACCTGATCTCGGCGTTGGAAACACGGGCGATCTGGGCCCGATTCGGGCTCTGAACACGGGGATTTGAGCGCGCCATTTAGCCCCAAAAGTGCGATTGCGGCGCAGGCCGCGTTGCGCGAGAATAGGGGTATTGGGGGCCTGACAGACGTGAACGACAAGGATCGACCGATGCCGCCGCTGATTGCATTCGCAGGCGTCCTGGGTGGCCTGGCCGTGGTCCGCTGGGCTTACAAGACGGCCGTCCGGATCAACCAGGAACTGGAAGAGGCGCGCTTGTCGCGCGTGGCCGAGACCGCGCACGCGAGCGAAATCAAGACCCTGCGCCGCGACCCCGTGACCGGGGCCTATCGCCCGGGCTAACCAGCGCCCAAAACCGCAAAAGGGCGGTGCCGGATTTTCCGGCATCGCCTTGATTCCATTGGCTGCCGCCGATACGGTCCCGCGCGTTTTCACACCCCTTCGCGAGATCGATTCCAACGATGGACGCCCTGCCTGACCACATGCGCCCGGAACGTTCGTTCCAGGGCTTCATCCTGGCTCTCCAGCGGTTCTGGGCCGAGCAGGGTTGCGTCATCCTGCAACCCTACGACATGGAAATGGGCGCCGGCACCTTCCATCCCGCGACCACGCTGCGCGCGCTGGGTCCGAAGCCCTGGAATGCGGCCTATGTGCAGCCCTCGCGGCGGCCCAAGGACGGCCGCTACGGTGAAAATCCCAACCGTCTCCAGCACTACTACCAGTTCCAGGTGATCATGAAGCCGTCGCCGCCGAACCTTCAGGAGCTCTACCTGAAGTCGTTGGCCGCGATCGGTATCGATTCGGCCATCCACGACATACGCTTCGTCGAGGACGATTGGGAGAGCCCGACCTTGGGCGCCTGGGGTCTCGGCTGGGAATGCTGGTGCGACGGCATGGAGGTCAGCCAGTTCACCTATTTCCAGCAGGTCGCCGGCGTCGAATGCGCGCCGGTCGCGGGCGAGCTCACCTACGGGCTCGAGCGGCTCGCGATGTATGTGCAGGGCGTCGACCGTGTCTACGACCTCAACTTCAACGGCCGCGAGGGCGCCGAGAAGGTGACCTATGGCGACGTCTTCCTGCAAGCCGAGCAAGAATATTCGCGGCACAATTTCGAATATGCAGACACCGCGATGCTGTTCGAGCAGTTCAGGATGGCCGAGGACGCCTGCCGCAAATATCTCGCCGCCGGTTGGCGTGAGGGTGGCAATCAAAAGGAACATCTGATGGCCTTGCCGGCCTACGACCAGTGCATCAAGGCGAGCCACGTGTTCAATCTGCTCGACGCCCGCGGCGTCATCTCGGTGACCGAGCGGCAGAGCTACATCGGGCGCGTGCGCGATCTGGCGAAGGCGTGCGGCGAGGCCTGGATCCACACCGAAACGGGCAGGGCGGTCTGATGCCCGATCTTCTCCTCGAACTGTTCTCCGAAGAAATCCCCGCGCGCATGCAGGCCAAGGCGGCGGACGATCTGCGCCGCATGGTGACCGACAAGCTCGTCGCCGAAGGCCTCGTCTATGAAGGCGCGAAAGCCTTCGCGACCCCGCGTCGCCTCGCGTTGACCGTGCACGGCATTCCGGCGCGCCAGCCCGACCTGAAGTCCGAGCGTCGCGGCCCGAAGATCGGCGCCCCTGACGCTGCTGTGCAGGGCTTTCTGAAAGCGACCGGTCTCACGTCGCTGGATGAAGCCAAGATCCAGAAGGATGCCAAGGGCGACTTCTACATCGCGCTGATCGAAAAGCCCGGCCGCCCCGCGGTCGACGTCATCGCCGAAATCCTGCCGGTCATCATTCGGACCTTCCCGTGGCCGAAATCGATGCGCTGGGGTGCGCGCTCGGCGAAGTCAGGCTCGCTGACCTGGGTGCGCCCGCTGCATTCGATCATTGCGACCTTCGGTCTGGAGACCGAGGAGCCCGATGTCGTGAAATTCTCGGTCGACGGCATCGAAGCCGGGCAGACCACCTACGGCCACCGCTTCATGGCACCTAGCGCGATCCCGGTGCGCCGCTTCGAGGACTACGAGGCGAAGCTGAAGGCTGCGAAAGTCATCCTCGATCCGCAGGCGCGCAAGGACATCATCGTCGAGGACGCCAAGGAGCTGGCGTTCGCGCAGGGCCTCGAACTGGTCGAGGATCAGGTGCTGGTCGATGAGGTCTCCGGCCTCGTCGAATGGCCCGTCGTGATGATGGGATCGTTCGAGAAGGAATTTCTGGTCATCCCCGATGAGGTGATCCGCGCCACCATCCGCAACAACCAGAAGTGCTTCGTGGTCAGGGATCCCAAGACGGGGAAATTGACCAACAAGTTCGTGCTGACCGCCAACATCGAGGCGCCCGATGGCGGCAAGACCATCGTCGCCGGCAATGAGCGTGTGATTCGCCCGCGACTGTCGGACGCGAAGTTCTTCTACGAGACCGACCTGAAGACCAGTCTCGAAGACCGGCTGCCGAAGTTCGAGCAGATCGTGTTCCACGAGAAGCTCGGCACCCAGGCTGCGCGGATCAAGCGCATCGAGCGTCTTGCCGCCGAGATCGCGCCCTTGGTCGGCGCCGACGTCGAGAAGACCAAACGCGCCGCGCGTCTCGCCAAGGCGGATTTGCTGACCGAAGTGGTCGGCGAATTCCCCGAATTGCAGGGCCTGATGGGCAAGTATTACGCGCTGGCGCAGGGCGAGGATGCCTCCGTCGCCGCCGCGAGCGAGGAACACTGGAAGCCGCAGGGGCCGACCGATCGCGTGCCGACCGATCCTGTGAGCGTTGCTGTGGCGCTGGCGGACAAGCTCGATACGCTCGCCGGATTCTGGGCGATCGACGAGAAGCCGACAGGCTCGAAGGATCCGTACGCGCTGCGCCGCGCCGCACTGGGTGCAATCAGGCTGATCGTCGAAAACGCGCTGCGTCTGCCGATCCTGAAGGTCGCCAAGTCCGCGCTGCTCGGACTGTCGGTCAAGGCCGATGCCGAAACGCTGCCGAACGATCTGCTCGCGTTCTTCGCCGACCGCCTCAAGGTCCAGCTCCGCGAACAGGGCGCCCGTCACGATCTCGTCGACGCCGTGTTTTCGCTTGGCGGTCAGGACGACCTGCTGCTGGTCGTTCGCCGCGTGGAGGCGCTCGGAAAATTCCTCGACAGCGACGACGGCAAGAACCTGCTCGCAGGAACAAAACGCGCCAGCAACATCCTCGCTATCGAGGAGAAGAAGGACAAGCGCACATTCGACGGCGCGCCTGACGCTGCACTCTACAAGCTCGACGAAGAGAAGGCGCTGGCGGCGGCGATCGATCAGGTGAAGACCGAGGCCTCCGCGTCCGTCGCCAAGGAGGACTTCGCCGCCGCGATGAGCGCGATGGCCAAGCTGCGCCCCGCGGTCGATGCGTTCTTCGACAAGGTCAAGGTCAACGACGACGATCCCAAGGTGCGCGAAAACCGCCTGAAGCTGCTCAACGAAATCCGTGCCGCCACCCGTGCGGTTGCCGACTTCTCCAAAATCGAGGGCTGATCGATGGACCGCGCGACGCTCGCCGCTTATGACAAGGAGGCGGCGGCGTTTGCGCAGGACTGGCACGACCAGCCGGCGCCGATCGATCTCCAGGAGATCGTCGCGCAGTTCTTCATCAAGGGCGGTGCGACCGCCGATATCGGCTGCGGCAGCGGCCGCGAGGTGGCCTGGCTGAACGCCAACGGCTTTCCGGCCGAAGGCTTTGATGCCTCCGAGGGTCTGCTCGCCGAGGCCTGTGTCCGCTATCCGAAGCTGCGCTTCACCCAGGCCGAACTGCCCGAGCTATCCGGCATCGCCGCCAACAGCTTCGACAATGTGCTGTGCGAGACCGTGATCATGCATCTCGATCCCGCGCTGATCGCGCCGTCGGTGCGCCGCATGTTCGAACTCGTGCGACCCGGCGGCGTCTTCTATCTGAGCTGGCGCGTCACCCGAGGCGACGATGCGCGCGATGCGCATGGCCGGCTCTATGCCGCCTTCGATGCGGCGTTGGTGCGGACTGAGCTGGCGGCGGCCGAACTGCTGCTCGACGCGGAAGTCGTCAGTGCATCCTCCGGCAAGGTCATCCACCGCATCGTTGCCCGCAAGCGCAGCTAGCCACGTCTGGAAATATTTCGACACAATTTGCAATTTATTAACCATGCCCTGCGAAGGTCCTGGCGGATCAACGATTTCTTAAGAAATCGCCCCTCGCGCCAATGCAGGGACCTGCCCGATGACCTCGATCGGCACCACCGCCAATCCCTACGCCCAATATGGCTCGGCCTATGCGCGTGCTGCCGCGACGCCCTCGCTGGCGGCGACCCTGTCGGGCGACGGCACCGCCAGCGACCTCTCGGCGTCCGCGACCCCTGGCGCTGCAACCAACCTCACGCTGTCGGACGCGGCCCGCGCGCAGCTCGCCAAGGCACCGCTGCCGGATTTCGCGACCGTCACCAGCGATGCGCGCACGACGCTCGACCGGCTCTATACGGTCGCGGGCGTCAAGAAGCCGATCGTCGACGGCAAGACCACGATTGATCTCTCGACCCTCGACCGCCGCTCGCTGTTTGCGATCTCGACCAACAATGGCGGCAAGTTCACGCCGGACGAGCAGGCGGTTGCCGCGACCGAATTGAAGCAGCGCTTCGACAAGGCCTTGGCGCCGTCGCTCGCGACCACGCGGCTGACCGGCGACTACAGCGTCAGCTACAAGGCGGCGCTCGATTATCTCGATGGTGCCAGCGACGAGGAGAAGGCCACCGCGACCTGGGCCAGCCAGCGCGCCGCGGTGCTGAAGGGTTATCAGGCGACGCAGCAGGATCCGAACAAGGCGCCAAGCGGGATCACGGGCGATCCGATCGCGGCCGCGCTGGCCGGGACCACGTCACCGACGACGGGCCATACGCGCGACTTCGCCAGCGTGGCGACCGACGTGCGTGCCTTCCTTGATCGGCAGAAGAGCGACGCGGCGAAGAACGGCAAGGAACTGGTTTACGATTCCCGCCGCAAGACCGGACAGCTCGCCGATCTGTCGTCGCTCGACAATCGCTCGCTGTCGGCGATCACGCTGAACCAGGACAAGAAGTTCTCCGGCGAAGAGATCTTCGCGGCCAAGCAGGAGCTCAACACGCGGACCCGCCTTGCCGTGCTCGACGCGCTGAAGCAGAGCCAGTCCGCCGGCGATCCCCGCCAGTTCTCGCTCGGCATCCTCAAGCAATATTCCTCGATGAGCGCGGAAGAGCGCCAGGCGGCCAACTGGACCCAGGATTTCCAGGACGCCGCGATCAAGAACTACAAATCGACCTCGACGCTGCTCTCGATCCTGAGATCGTAGGCAGGCGCCAAAGGAAGATGAGCTTGGATTGAACCGGTTCGATCAACGCACTTGCTTCACCTCTTCCCATCGGGGAGAGGTCGATTTGCGCGGCAAATCGGGTGAGGGGCCGCAACTCCAACGAGGGACCGCAACCCCTCACCCGGCGCTACGCGCCGACCTCTCCCAAGGGAGAGGTAAACCACGGCTGTCGACCCAGCCCAACTCAATGTCATCACACGCCAGAGTTCATCGCATCACAACAGAAAAGCCCCACCCGGAGGGGAGGCCGGGCGGGGCTTTCTGGTCCGGTCGATGTTCGCGCACATCCGCTTGCGCGACGTCCGGACTGTTCGTTCAGGCGATCGTGCTGACGTCGATCTAGTCGACCACCTGAACGATCCGTCGCGAACGCGGCTCGACCAGAACGGTCTCGCCGTTCACGACGGTGTAGCGATAGGGCGTCGCGCCGAACCGTTGCGGCACGTCGTAATAGGTCACGCCGGCGTCGGGCAGCACGGTGCCGACGACGACGCGGTCCGGAACGCTGTAGTTTGGCACGCGCTCGCGCACGATGTATTCGCGGAAGGCGGGACGCTGATCGACCGCAATCCCTCCATCCTCCTCGACTGCAACCGGCGGACCACCGCGGACGATGCCGACGGTCTGGGCCTGTGCGGCAACAGCCGGCACCGTGATCGCGGCCGCAACCGCTGCAACGGCAAGTAACCTGTTTCGCATGGCTGGCTCCATTCTTTCACGCAAGCGATCCGGCTTTCGCCGATGCGCATGGCGAGCCAATGCATCCGATGTGATGACGTTCCGGAAAACCGCCGCCACATACGCGGCAATTTGGGGCAATTTTCGTGAGCTGCGGGAACTTGTTGCGGCGACAGACGTCTTGATGCGGGAACCTCCCCAGCGGATAAACTGCCGCTCGATTCGCTCTTCCAAAAACTGCCGGAGAAACTTCAATGGTCATCACCGCTGGGCATTTGCCGCACATTGTCGCTCTGATTGCAGGCGTCCTGATCCTGATCATGCCGCGGCTCCTCAACTACATCGTCGCGATCTACCTGATCTTCGTCGGGCTGGTAGGGATGGGCCTGCTGCGCTGGCTGCACCTGTAGCGGGAAAGCGGGGTTTCGCGGCTTGCGCGGAACCCCTCAAAATGGTGTAAGGCGCGCATCTTCGACCCCTCCTTCCGGATTGTTGTCTGACATGGCCAAAGCCGTCGCGAAGTCCAAGAAAACTGCTGCGAAAACTGCCGGTAAAACCGCAGCGAAATCAAAGCCCTCCGCCGCCGCCCGCAAGGCCGCTCCGGTCCGCAAGGCGCTGAAGAAGAGCGCCCCGAAGGCGGCTCCGAAGGCCGCAGCCAAACCGGCCGCGAAGCCGGCTGCCAAGGCACCGCCGAAGGCTGTTGCGAAGAAGGTGGCTCCGGTTGCGATCAAGGCCGGCAAGTGGGTCTATACTTTTGGCGACGGCAAGGCCGAGGGGCAGGCGACCCTGCGCGATCTGCTCGGCGGCAAGGGCGCCAATCTCGCCGAGATGGCCAATCTCGGCCTGCCGGTGCCTCCCGGCTTCACGATTCCGACCTCGGTCTGCACCTACTTCTACGACCACGACAAGACCTATCCGAAGGAATTGAAAGCGCAGGTCGAGAAGGCGCTCGACTATGTCGGCAAGTTGACCGGCAAGACCTTCGGCGACGCCCGGAACCCGCTGCTGGTCTCGGTGCGCTCGGGCGCGCGCGCCTCGATGCCGGGCATGATGGACACCGTGCTCAATCTCGGTCTCAACGACCAGACCGTCGAAGCGCTCGCCGAGCTCTCCGGCGACCGCCGTTTCGCCTATGACAGCTATCGCCGCTTCATCACGATGTATTCGGACGTGGTGCTCGGCTTCGAGCATCATCATTTCGAGGACATCCTCGACACCTTCAAGGACGGCCAGGGCTATTCGCTCGACACCGACCTCACCGGCGACGACTGGGTCGAGCTGGTCGGCAAGTACAAGGAAGCGGTCGCCAAGGAGACCGGCCACGACTTCCCGCAGGATCCGCACGACCAGCTGTGGGGCGCGATCGGAGCTGTGTTCTCATCCTGGATGAACGCGCGCGCGGTGACCTACCGCAAGCTGCACGACATCCCGGAATCCTGGGGCACCGCCGTCAACGTGCAGGCGATGGTGTTCGGCAACATGGGCGAGACCTCGGCGACCGGCGTCGCGTTCACCCGCAACCCGTCGACCGGCGAGAGCAAGCTGTACGGCGAGTTCCTGATCAACGCACAGGGCGAGGACGTCGTCGCCGGCATCCGCACGCCGCAGGACATCACCGAGGAGGCCCGCCAGGAGAGCGGGTCCGACAAGCTGTCGATGGAAGCCGCGATGCCGGCCGCGTTCAAGGAGCTGACGCGGATCTACACGCTGCTCGAGAAGCATTACCGCGACATGCAGGACATGGAGTTCACGGTCGAGCAGGGCAAGCTGTGGATGTTGCAGACCCGCGGCGGCAAGCGCACCGCCAAGGCGGCGCTGCGCATCGCGGTCGAGCTCGCCAATGAGGGTCTGATCTCGCGCAAGGACGCGGTGACGCGGATCGATCCGGCCTCGCTGGACCAACTGCTGCACCCGACCATCGATCCGGCCGCCAAGCGCGACGTGATCGCGACCGGCCTGCCGGCGTCGCCCGGTGCCGCCTCCGGCGAGATCGTGTTCTCGTCGGACGAAGCGGCCAAGTTGCAGGCCGACGGCCGCAAGGTGATCCTGGTCCGCATCGAGACCAGCCCGGAAGACATCCACGGCATGCATGCCGCCGAAGGCATCCTCACCACCAGGGGCGGCATGACGTCGCACGCGGCGGTGGTCGCGCGCGGCATGGGTAAGCCCTGCGTCTCCGGTTGCGGCACCATCCGCGTCGATTATGGCCGCGGCACCATGAGCGTGGGTCAGCGCACCTTCAAGACCGGCGACGTCATCACCATCGACGGCTCGGTCGGTCAGGTGCTGGCCGGCCGCATGCCGATGATCGAGCCGGAACTGTCCGGCGAGTTCGGCACGCTGATGGGCTGGGCCGACGAGGTCCGCAAGCTCGGCGTCCGCGTCAACGGCGATACGCCCGACGATGCGCGTACCGCGGTGAAGTTCGGCGCCGAAGGCATCGGCCTCTGCCGCACCGAGCACATGTTCTTCGAGGAGACCCGCATCCGCACCGTGCGCGAGATGATCCTCTCCGAGGACGAGCAGTCGCGCCGCTCGGCGCTGTCGAAGTTGCTGCCGATGCAGCGCGCCGATTTCGTCGAGCTGTTCGAGATCATGAAGGGCCTGCCGGTCACGATCCGCTTGCTCGATCCGCCGCTGCACGAGTTCCTGCCGCACACCCAGGCCGAGATCGAGGAAGTGGCGCGCGCCATGAACACCGATCCGCGCAAGCTCGCCGACCGCGCCCGCGAACTGTCCGAGTTCAACCCGATGCTCGGCTTCCGCGGCTGCCGTCTCGCGATCGCCTATCCGGAGATCGCGGAGATGCAGGCGCGCGCGATCTTCGAGGCCGCCGTCGAAGCCGGCAAGCGCACCGGCAAGCCGGTCGGCCTCGAGGTGATGGTGCCGCTGATCGCGACCAAGGCCGAGTTCGATCTGGTCAAGGCGCGGATCGATGCCACCGCCAACGCGGTGATGAAGGAAACCGGCGTCAAGCTGACCTATCAGGTCGGCACCATGATCGAGCTGCCGCGCGCCTGCCTGATGGCCGGCCAGGTGGCCGAAACCGCCGAGTTCTTCTCGTTCGGCACCAACGACCTGACGCAGACCACCTACGGCATCAGCCGTGACGACGCCGCGAGCTTCCTCGGCACCTATGTCGCCAAGGGCATCCTCGAGATCGATCCGTTCATCTCGGTCGATCGCGATGGCGTCGGCGAGCTGGTCCGGATCGGCGTCACCCGCGGCCGCAAGACCCGGCCGAACCTGAAGGTCGGCATCTGCGGCGAGCATGGCGGCGACCCCGCTTCCGTCGCGTTCTGCCACGAGGTCGGGCTCGACTACGTCTCGTGCTCGCCCTACCGCGTGCCGATCGCGCGCCTCGCCGCCGCGCAGGCCGCGCTCGGCAAGGAGATCGCCAGCCAGGCGTGAGCACATCATTCACACGACGACATGCCCGGGCTGGTCCCGGGCATTTTCGTTTTCGTCGGCTGCGCTTGAAGACTTCGTCATTGCGAACGAACGGGTCGTGCGAACGCGCGCCCGATGATGTCATCGCCCGGTTTCGCGGGTGATGACAGCGAGCGGCATATGCGGACCGATGGACTGCTTCGTCGCTTCGCTCCTCGCAATGACGATAGCGGGCGGTCCTGCACGTAACGTCTCGTTCACCATCCTCGTTGACCTGTTGTTTACGACTTTCGTGCGCCGCGCATTTACCAACGCGCGCGATGCAATACGCGAAGCCGCTGCGATCGCTTGAGTGTAGCGCGCGGGCAACGCCGATTAACTCCGCGGCAACCTAAACAGATTAGCAACGGAGAAGGTCGATTTGCGCGGATGGTGCGCGTTCGATTGCACTCAGTAAGCGTTGCGTGAGCGTACGATGTTTGTGTCGCGTAACCAGCCGAAGGGCGCACGGTTTGCGCTCTTCGGTCTCGGTCTTTGCATCTTCTCCTTGATGCCGACCGAGCTCGGATACCAGGATATCGCGTCGCTGTTGGCCCGGCAGCCCGGCGTCGCCGAGCGCTGGCAGAAGCGCGTGTTCGCGTCCGCCGTCGGCTCGATCCAGGTCGCGACCTACAGCTTTGGCCGTCCGATCGGAACCTCGGCGCCGCAAGATCCGCAGCTCCTGCTCGCACGGCTGGACTCCAGCGCCGACGTCACCGGCGCCGTCACCCGCAATCCGATCACCACGCCGCCGCCGCGCTACCAGGCCTCCGATTTTCCCAAGGTCGATCGCACCAAGAAGGGCGATCGGCTCGTCGTCAGTCGGCCCGATCAGGTCGAGCCGGTGCAGCCAGCAAACACGCTGCCGGCGAACGAGGACCCCGCGACGTCCAATTCGTCGGTCAAGGGCATGAAGACCGCGACCGCGGTGAGTGGCAGCGCACCTGCCGACAGCGCGCCGCTCGATCCGGAATTGCAGGAGGCGCTGCGTGCGCCGCCATTGCCGCAGTATACGAAGCCGTCGCCGCAGCAATACGACGTCTCGATGTCGCTCGAGGCCAACCCGCTCGACGACCTGAAGCCGTCGCCCGCGAAGCCTGCCGCTGCGCCGCCCGTCGATGCAACGCATGAGCGCGACCCGTTCGCGTTCCAGACCGCCAGCCTGTTCTTCGGTTCGTCGCTCGGCACGCCCGAGAATCTCGAGCACTGGCAGCCCGGCGAGGCGCCGGTCGTGGTGACGCCGGCCGCTCAGCCCGATCCCGACATGAAGGTGATGGCATCACTGCCGGTCGATGCGGACGGGCCGGTCAAGGCCGGCGAGATGGGCGAGAGCGTCGCGCCGAAGGGCGAGGTCAACGCCGACGACCAGCACTCCAAGACGCCGGCGGAACGGCTCGCCCTGTTCGACCAGAAGTCGCGCGCCAAGTCGGAGAAGTGCCTGGCGGAGGCGGTCTACTTCGAGGCGCGCGGCGAAGCGGTGCGCGGCCAGATCGCGGTCGCCCAGGTGGTGCTGAACCGCGCCTTCTCCGGCAAATATCCGGAGACGGTGTGCGGCGTGGTCTACCAGAACAAGAACCGTCATTACGCCTGCCAATTCACCTTCGCCTGCGACAACATCCCCGACGTCGTCCGCGAGCCCGACATGTGGGACCGCGCCAGGAAGATCGCGAAGGCGATGCTCGACGGCAAATTGTGGCTGCCCGAGGTCGACCGCTCGACCCACTACCACGCCTATTGGGTGCGGCCGTCCTGGGTCAGCGAGATGAAGAAGATGTACAAGTTCGGCGTCCATACCTTCTATCGCCCGCGCGCCTGGGGCGACGGCAGCGACGCGCCGAGCTGGGGCAATCCGGCGGAGACCGCCAAGATCTCAGCGCAGCTCGCCGAGGCGGCCCAGAGCTCGGCCGAGATGGCCAGCGCCAAGCGATAGCGAGCGCCCAAGCCGGGGTCGCCATGCCCCGGAATGACGCCCATCATCCTCTCGGATTCTGCAAGGCAGCCCTGCGGGCGAATATTTTTCTCCGGCGCCTCTTGGGCTCTTCATGCATATGCATTAACTCCCCGTAACGTTCGGCGGGGCCGGTTCCCCGCGCGGCAGTGCGGGGGAAGGCAACATGGCCGTCACGACAGGGGATCTTCGACCGACATCGGGCACCTGGCGCACGCCGCTGGTCATCATCGTCTGCGGCTGCGCGATTGCGCTGCTGAGTTTTGGCCCGCGCTCCAGCCTCGGTTTCTTCGTGCAGCCGATGGGCCGCGAATTCGCCTGGGGCCGCGACGTGTTCGGCCTTGCCATCGCGTTGCAGAACCTGCTGTGGGGCCTCGGCCAGCCGATCGCAGGCGCCATTGCCGACCGCTTCGGGCTGCTGCGCGTGATGTTCGTCGGCGCCTTGCTGTACGCTGCCGGCCTGCTGCTGATGCGCTACTCGACCACGTCCTTGTCGCTCGACATCAGCGCCGGCGTGCTGATCGGTTTCGGCCTGTCGGGCTCGTCGTTCAATCTGGTGCTGGCCGCGTTCAGCAAGCTGTTGCCGCCTGAAAAGCGCGGCATCGCGCTCGGCGCCGGCACCGCCGCGGGCTCGTTCGGCCAGTTCCTGTTTGCGCCGTTCGGCGTCGCCATGATCGACAATTTCGGCTGGCAGACCGCGCTCGTGGTGTTCAGTGCGCTGATGCTGCTGATCCTGCCGCTGTCGCTCGCGCTGGCGACGCCGCCGGCGGCGACGAAGGACGCGGCGCCCGCCGATCAACAGTCATTCAGGACGGCGTTGGCCGAAGCGTTCGGTCATCGCTCCTACGTGCTGCTGGTGATCGGGTTCTTCACCTGCGGCTTCCAACTCGCCTTCATCACCATCCATTTGCCGGCCTATCTTGCCGATCGCGGCATCCCGGCGACGACAGGCGGTTGGGTGGTCGCTGCGATCGGCCTGTTCAACATCGTCGGCTCGCTCAGCGTCGGCTGGCTGCAAAACTACTTTCCGAAGCGCTATTTGCTCTCGGTGATCTACCTTTCGCGGGCGCTGGCGACCATTGCGTTCATCACATTCCCGGTAACGCCGTTCTCGGCGATCGCGTTCGGTGCGGTTTCGGGGCTGCTGTGGCTGTCGAGCGTGCCACCGACCTCGGCGCTGGTGGCGCTGATGTTCGGCACCCGCTGGTTCTCCACCCTCTATGGCTTCGCCTTCGTCAGCCACCAGGTCGGCGGCTTCCTCGGGGTCTGGCTCGGCGGCATCGTATTCGAGCAATATGGTTCCTACACGCCGATCTGGTGGCTGTCGGTGGTGTTCGGCGTGCTGTCGGCGCTGATCAACCTGCCGATCGTCGAAGCGCCGGTGGCGCGCCCGGTTGCGCAGCCCGCCTGATGAGATAAAAACTCCCCGAAACCAAGATTACGGGGAGTGCACATCGTGGCAACGTTCAAGGCAATCAGGATCGACAAGGCGGACAAAGGTACCACCGCCGCGCTCACCCAGTTCGACGAAGCCGAGTTGATGGACGGTGACGTCACCGTCCGCGTCGAATGGTCGACGCTGAACTACAAGGACGGTCTGGCGCTGACCGGCAAGGCACCGGTGGTGCGCCGGTTTCCGATGATCGCCGGTATCGATTTCGCCGGCACCGTCGAGCACTCCAGCCATCCGGACTGGAAGGCGGGCGACAAGGTCGTCTGCAACGGCTGGGGCATGGGCGAGACCCATCTCGGCGCCTATGCCGAGAAGGCCCGCGTCAAGGGCGACTGGCTGGTGCGGCTGCCTGACGGGATTTCAGCGCGCGATGCGATGGCGGTCGGCACCGCCGGCTATACCGCGATGCTGTCGGTGCTGGCGCTGGAGAAGCACGGGCTCACGCCCAAGAGCGGCCCGATCGTGGTGACCGGCGCCGCCGGCGGCGTCGGCTCGGTCGCGATCGCCGTGCTGTCGAAGCTCGGCTACCACGTCATCGCCTCGACGGGGCGGGTGTCGGAGGCCGACTACCTCAAGGGTCTCGGCGCCTCCGAGGTGATCGACCGCGCCGAACTGTCGGGTGCCCCGAAGGCGCTTGCAAAGGAGCGCTGGGCCGGCGGCGTCGACAGCGTTGGCTCCACCACGCTCGCCAATCTGCTGTCGATGACCAAATACGGAGGCGCCATCGCGGCCTGCGGTCTGGCGGCCGGTATGGATCTGCCGTCGTCGGTCGCGCCCTTCATTTTGCGCGGTGTGTGCCTTCTCGGTATCGATTCCGTGATGTGCCCGATCGAGTTGCGCAGGACCGCCTGGAAGCGCCTCGCCAGCGATTTGGACAAGGCAAAACTGGCTGATATCACTCATGAAATCGCCTTGGACGACGTCATGCCCTATGGCGCGAAAATCCTCGGCGGCCAGGTCCGCGGTCGCATCGTGGTAAAAATAGTCTGAGGACGTTCAGACTTTACCAACCAAGCTGCTCCAATGTTGCCACTGTTGGTATGGTAAGCAGCGGGTAAAGAGACTTGCAGCGTGATCCCGGGGGGCCGGGTTTCCTCGCGCAGACGTCGAGAAGCGTCGGTGCGGGGGTCATGCTCAACAAGGAGCGGGTGCCCGCGCTCGTAAGTGGAGTAGCTCATGCTTGCGCGTTTGGTGTTGGGGGCCGTCACGGCCGGAGCAATGGTCGTGCCGGCATTCGCAGGCATGATGAACGCCGATGAGGCCCGCAAGTTCGTTGCCGGCAAGGTCTTCGCCTTCACCTGTTTCGATGGCACCCGTGGTGCCGGCCGCATCCTCGATGATCTCGGCGCGGCAGGTTCGATCCAGTTCTCCGGCTCCGGCCCGATCCGCCACGTGCGTTTGCCTGGAAATACGCTGCAAATCCGCGGCGCCAGCGTTTGCGCCTCGCTGAAAGGCATTCCGTTCGAGCCCTGCTTCAATCTCGACAAGCAGGACGATCGCTCGTTCCGGGGCTCGGTCTCCGGCATGGGCTTCGCCTATTGCGATTTCCGTCACCAGGGCGGCCAGCAGATGCTGATGGCGCGCGCGGTGGCCCGTCCACGTTCGCTCCACCCGCGCACCCGATCCGCCGATGCCTCGCAGACCGAAGTGGTGTCGCGGGTTGAGACACCGCAGGTCGGAAGCGCCAAGCTCGAACCGGTCAAGGCGGAGCCCGCCAAGGTCGAGAGCCCCCCGGAATTGCGCCGCTCGACCGACTGATTGCTCATCTGCGCGCCAGCGGGAATAGACGCCAAGCCGTAGTCATACGGATGGCGGTCGCCACGCCTTGATAGCTACTCAATACCTAGCGTTCATCGCCGCGAGGCGGAATGGTGGGGACACCGATTTGAGTAGTGATATGGCGCAATATTTTTTCCGGATCAGTGACGGCGATTACGCCGGCGCATCCGATCACGCGACCGAGTTTGAAAGCCGCGACGTGGCCTGGGCCGAGATGACCAAGGTCTGCGGCAATTTCCTCGGCAGCATTTCGCGCAACATGAAGCAGAACAGCGAGTGGCACATGGAGCTGCTCGACGAAGGCAGAAAGCCGGTGTTCCGGATTCGCCTGGTCGCCGAATCCGTCGACTGAGGCTCTCGCCGTTCAGGACTGCAAGCTTCACACCTCGGTCTGCGGGAGCGGCGGAGCGGCGCGCCTGCGGAACAGGATTCGCTGATACAGCCAGCCGATCGCCACCAGCACGACGCCGAGGCACATGAACGACAGCGCCCGGTAGACACCGGTGAGCGTCGACATGTCGACGAGGAATGCCTTCAGGATCGTGAGCCCGATGACTGCGGCGGATGCGAGCCGCGCGCGCTGCGAGTTGACCACGATACCGATGCCGAGCAGCGCGACGCCGAACATCAGCCAGGCGATCGAATAGGTGTACTGCTCGGCGCCGGTGGTCTCGCCCTGCGCCAGCACCGGCCCGTGATAGAGCCTGCGAATCTCGAAGGTGACGTAGGCAAGCGCAAGCACGAGCGCGCCGGCTGCGATGGTGTTGGCGTAGCTTGCCGGACGGTGGCTCGCCACCGCATAGGACAGCAGCAACGCCAGCACGGCCGGCAACGCATAGCCGAGCAGCAGCAGATTGATGAAGCTGCCGCCGACGTCCTGCGACCACAGCATCGGGTTCTCCAGTCCCAGCAGCCCGAACAGGCTGGCGAGCCCGGCGAAGGCGGTCAGCAGCACCGCGCCGACATTGTGGACGATGCTGCCGCTGCGCAGGCGCAGCCGCTCCAGCCCGATCGCCATCGCAAGCGTCACGCCGACCTGCAATGCGACCTCGGTCAGTCCGGCGCTGTCGCGATAGACGTCGCCGCCATTGACCGCGTGGCGGATCTCCATGAAGGCGAGCAGCACCGTGAACAGGATCGCGGCCGACTCGACCATGCGCAGCGGCACGTCGTCGGCGTTGCGGCGCAGGAAATGGCTGCCGGCCCAGAACGACAGCGCCGGGACGCCATAGCCCCACAGCAGCCAGTTGAAGATCGGCGTGGTGCCGACGGCATCACCCGCGATCCGCGGCTCGTAGCCGATGCGCAGCACCACGATGGCGGCGAGAATTGCGGCGAGCCAGCGCAGGAACGGGATCGGCCGCTGCACCGACAGCCACGCCGTGCCCATCGACACAAGCGCCAGCGCGATGGTGAGCCAGCCCTTGTCGAGCGCGAAGGTGAGCGCAAGCGCGAGTGAGGCGAGGGCACCGGTCGCCGACAGCGCGATCGAGGGCGACAGCTCCGGCCTTTCGCCGCGGCGGCTCAGTGCTTCGGTCGCGGCGGCGTAGGCTGCGGCGAGCAGCACGGCGAGGATTGCGAACGGGATCGAGCGATCGAGATGCGCGATCCGTGCATAGAGCGCGACCAGCAGCGCGACCGGCGTGAACACGGCCGCCGCGGCCCAGGTCACCGCGATCTTCGTGGCGGCAAAACGCAGCTGCGCGAGATAGCCGGCGATGCCGAAGGCGGCCGCGAACAGCGCCGCGGTGACGAGATGCAGCGAGACCGAGCCATCGGTCGCCGACGGGCCGATGCCCGGCATCGCGCCGCCCGGCAGCACCAGCATGTCGACGTTGCGGCGGACCGCCCACTCGCCGAACACGACGAAGACGAACACCGCCGCGGCACCGATCGCGCCGGTGGCAGCCGGCGCGCGCCAGGCGACGACAAGGCTGCCGGCTGTGAGCAGCGCGAAGCCGATCATTGCGATGTCGGCATGCGCGCTGTTGAGCACGATCAGCATCGCGCCGAACAGATAGGCCGCGAGCGAGCCCGATGAGATCGGCTCGATCTCCTCGCCATCGGCGTCGGGGCCGAACATGAAGCCGCAGACCACCAGCAGGGCCGCCAGCACGAAGCCCGCGATGACGTGGAAGACGTGCGGCGCGATCAGCTCCGGCCCGCATTGCAGGCAGGGGAAGGTCCACAGCAGAGCGAAGCCGATCGTGGTCGCCGCAAGCCAGCGCCACAGCCGGATGCGCGCGAGGCCGAACGCCGCCGCCGTGACGATCGCGAGATAGACGTAGAGCGACCAGTAGTCGGGCTTGTCGGATGAGACCAGCAGCGGCGTGACGAAGGCGCCGACGATGCCGAGCCCCGCCAGCGCAGGGCCGTGCAACAGCGCGGCCGCGAGCGTGCCGAGCGCGACCATGCCGAGCAGGATGAAGGCGGTTGCCGGCGCGAGGAAGTCGTACAGCGCGTAGGCGGCGTAGACGGTGGCGAACGCCACGGCGGTGCCCGCCGCGGTGAGGATCGCCGGAATGTTCGCGATCGGCAGTGCTGCGATGTTGGAGATGCTCTCCTTGCGCCGCGTCCATTCACCGGCGCCGAGCAGCGCCAGCGCGAACAACCCGCCGAGCATGGTGCGCACGCCGGGGCCGAGCAGGCCGGCCTCGATCGAATAGCGCACCATGAAGAAGCCGCCGAGCGCGAGCGTCAGGCCGCCGATCCACACCACCCAGCGGGTGCCGAGCGTCTCCTCGAAGCCGGGCGCTGGCTGCGGCAAAGGCGCCGGTTGCGGCAACGGCGGTGGGGCAGGGCTCAGAGCTTCCGCGGTCGGCTCGATCCGCGCGTCCGACGCGCTTGCAGCCACCTCGGGCAGCGGCGGCGGCGCGCTCGGAGGCGTCGGCGGAAGTGTCTGCTCGAACTGCTGAAGCGGCGCCAGCGGCGGCGGCACGGCCGTCCGCGCGGCGGCTACCCCCGCGGTCTCGATCGCATCCAGCCGCCGTTGCAGCGCTGCGATCTGGCCCAGCGCCTTGCGCGCGAAGATGATCGCGACAATGGCGATGACGAGCGTCAGGAAGTCGAACGGCGAATCGAACATTGGGCCTCCGGCAGGGCGCGCCGGACCTTCGGCCAGCCGGCCACCCGTCGCAACCCAGTAGTGCAGTTGAGGGGTCTGGAAGTTCAAGCCACCGGGCGTGGCATGTCCGTGCTACTCCAGATCGATGCGGAAGGGCCGGCCTTCGACGCTCATACTGCCGGGGCCCATCGCATCGAGTGCGCGCAGCATCCGGCCGTCGCGTCCCAGTGCCTTGTCGGCGAGGCTGACGATCAGCCGGTTGGGCGCCGCGATCGGCGAGGCATCGCGGATCAGCCGGGCGATGGCCATTTCGTCGCGGTGCGGATTGAGCGCACAGACGGTGGCAAACGCGCTTGCGGTCGAGCGGCTGATGCCAGCGTAGCAATGAACCACCATCGGCGCGCGGCGATCCCAGCTGCGCACGAAGGTCAGCACACGCTCGATATGGGTCTCGTTGGGCGCGACGAAGCCGTCCATCTGCTCGGTGATGTCGTCCATCGATACTTTCAGATGGTTGGCCGGAAGCACCGAGGCTGGCCGCTGCACCTGGTCGACATTGGCCATCACGGTCAGCACATGGCTGGCGCCAGTGGCACGAACCGTGTCGGGAAGCGCAGCAAGCGAGCAGACGTGAAGCATGATGGTCCTTGGGCGATCGGTTACGCCCGACTATAACGGCTGCGTCCGGGCGGGCAAAGGCGCCCAGCGCGGTGCCGTCATTCGTTTTGCGGCGCAACCGAGGGCATGGTTCTCCGTGCCGGACCTATGATGGGTGCAGTGTCGCGAAGCGTTCGAGGAACTGCTTCTCGGCCCGCGCCGCGGTCCACGGCGTCAGATAGTCGCGCTCGGTCGCCTCGGGCAATTCCGGATCGCGGCCGAACAGCCGCTTGGCCTCGGCTTGCGAGAATCCCGCCAGATGCGTCGCCTCGAGATAGGCCGCGCCACGATCGGCGGCCTTGATCTGCTGGGTGATCTCGTCGGCCAGCACGGCAGGCAGGCCGAAGCGGATATGGATCGCCGACAGCAGCCGCTTCTCCACGGCCTTGTATTCGCCGGCGAGCACTGCCTTGAACGGCGAGATCATGTCGCCGATGACGTACTCCGGCGCGTCGTGCAGCAATGCTGCGAGACGATGGCTGATATCGACGCGCGGGGTCTGCTGGCGCATCACGGCTTCGACCAGCAGCGTGTGCTGCGCCACCGAGAAGATGTGCGCGCCCGAGGTCTGCCCGTTCCAGCGCGCGACCCGCGCCAGTCCGTGCGCGATATCGACGATCTCGATGTCGAGCGGTGACGGGTCAAGCAGGTCCAGCCGGCGTCCCGACAACATCCGCTGCCAGGCGCGGGTGGTCTCCGTCGATTTGCGCGCCGTCATTTCTTCTTGAGCCGCGGCGTGCGGAGCTTGCCGCTGCAATTCTCGTGGCAGAAGCAGGTGACGAGATGATCGTTGACCATGCCGGTCGCCTGCATGAAGGCGTAGACGATGGTGGGGCCGACGAACTTGAAGCCGCGTGCGCCGAGCTCCTTGGAGACCTTGATCGAGACCGGCGTCGAGGCCGGCACGCTCGCGGTGGTCTTGAACTGGTTGACCTTCGGCTTGCCGTCGACGAAGTCCCACAGGAATTTCGAGAAGCCCGGGCCCTTCTCCATGATTTCCAGGTAGCCCTTCGCGCTCAAGATCGAGCCTTCGATCTTGGCGCGGTTGCGCACGATGCCGGCGTCGTTCATCAGCGCATGCACCTTCTTGTCGGTGTAGCGCGCGATCTTCTCGGGCTGGAAATCGTCGAAGGCTTTGCGGAAATTGTCGCGCTTGCGCAGGATCGTGATCCAGGACAGGCCGGCCTGGAATCCGTCGAGGATCAGCTTTTCGTAGAGCGCGCGGTCGTCATATTCCGGCACGCCCCATTCATTGTCGTGATAGGCGACATAGAACGCGTCCTCGCCCGGCCACGGGCAGCGCGTCTTGCCGTCCGGATGCAATCTTGCGGTACGGCTCATGCGACGGTCTGTTTGGGTGTGATGCGGACGGCATCGGGATCGGCGAGCCGAAGCGGCAGGCCGCCCGCGGTCAGTGCCAGGCCGGCGTCGAGCGCGTCGGTGACGCGATCGACCCGCACCAGTGCGAGACCCTTCTCGGCAGCGGTCGAGCCCATGGTGCCGACCTGCTTGTCGCCGGCCAGGATCGTCGCGCCGGCTTCGGGGGCGGGGCCGTCGAGGATGATCTTCACGGTGCGGGTGCGCGCGGTGCCGCGGTGCTGCATGCGCGACACCACCTCCTGGCCGACATAGCAGCCCTTGTCGAAATCGACGCCGTTGAGGCGATCCATGTTGGTCTCGTGCGGGAAGGCATCGCCATACATGAAGTCGAGCCCGCCGCGCGGCACGCCGGTCGCGATCCGATGCGCCTCGTAGGCATTGCTGTCGACGAGATCGGCGCCGATCAGCTCAGCGAGCTTCTGCTTCAAGTCTTCCGGGATCAGGATGCGCCAGCCCAGCGCTGCGTTGCGCGGATCGGCGAACGCGAGATCGGGTGTCGCGGCCGGTTCGCCATCCCAGGCCGCCAGCACGCCGAGGCTGTCGGAGAGGTTCTCGACCACGACCTTGGCGCGCAGCTTGTAGAAGCCGAGCTTGTCGGCAAGCCCCTTGGCGAGCGGGCGCGGCGCGTCGATCAGGAAGCCGCCGCCATGGCCAGCTGGCACCTCGGTGATCAGGAAATCGACGATGATCTTGCCCTGCGGCGTCAGCAGCGCGCCGAACCGGGCCTGCCCCGGTTTGAGCTGGTCGACATCAGTCGTGATGAGCCCGTTGAGGAAGTTGCGGGCGTCCTCGCCAGAGACCTTGATCACGCCCCGATCTGGAAGAAACGCTGCTTTCATGCGCAAAATTGGCTCTTTTTTCAAGTTCCTTGGGAATCGCTGTCGTCGCGGATATCCCCTGCCAAGCTAAGGCGCTAGAGTGCGCCGAACAAGGCCCGCGCGACTGTGGAAAGCGGGCGCCGAGGACCTATGAATCAGCATTTTGACACCATTCTAAAATCCGGCACCGTGGTCAATCAGGACGGCGAGGGCGTACGCGATATCGGTATCGCGGGCGGCCGCATCGCCGCGATCGGCTCGCTTGGTCAGGCCTCCGCCGGCGAGGTGATCGACTGCAAGGGCCTGCACATCCTGCCCGGCGTGATGGACACCCAGGTGCATTTCCGCGAGCCCGGTTTGACGCAGAAGGAAGATCTCGAGACCGGCTCGCGCAGCGCCGTGATGGGCGGCGTCACCGCCGTGTTCGAGATGCCGAACACCAACCCGCTGACGGTCACGGAAGAAGCGTTCACCGACAAGATCAAGCGCGGCCACCATCGCATGCATTGCGATTTCGCGTTCTTCATCGGCGGCACCCGCGAGAACGTGCAGGACCTGCCGGAGCTCGAGCGGGCGCCGGGCTGCGCCGGCGTCAAGGTGTTCATCGGCTCCTCCACCGGCGCGCTCCTGGTCGAGGACGACGAGAGCCTGCGGCGGATTTTCCAGGTGATCCGGCGCCGCGCCGCGTTCCACGCCGAGGACGAGTATCGCTTGAACGAGCGCAAGCCGCTGCGGGTCGAGGGTGACCCGCGCTCGCATCCGGTGTGGCGCGACGAGACCGCGGCGCTGATGGCGACCGAGCGGCTGGTCAATCTCGCGCGCGAGACCGGCAAGCGCATCCATGTGCTACACATCTCGACCAAGGAGGAGATCCTCTATCTGCGCGACCACAAGGATGTCGCCTCCTGCGAGGCGACGCCGCATCACCTGACGATGGCCGCGCCCGAATGCTATGAGCGGCTCGGCACGCTGGCGCAGATGAATCCCCCGGTGCGCTCGGCCGATCACCGCGCCGGCATCTGGTATGGGATCGAGCAGGGCATCATCGACGTGCTCGGCTCCGACCATGCGCCGCATACGCTGGAGGAGAAGCAGAAGACCTATCCGGCCTCGCCGTCGGGCATGACCGGCGTGCAGACGCTGGTGCCGCTGATGCTCGACCACGTCAATGCGGGGCGGCTGTCGCTCCAGCGCTTCGTCGATCTCACCAGCGCCGGGCCGGCACGGCTGTTCAACATCGCCTGCAAGGGCCGCATCGCGGCGGGCTATGACGCCGATTTCACCGTGGTCGATCTCAAGCGCAGCGAGACCATCACCAACAAATGGATCGCCTCGCGCGCGGGCTGGACGCCCTATGACGGCGTACGGGTGCAGGGCTGGCCGGTCGGCACCTTCGTGCGCGGCAAGCGGGTGATGTGGCAGGGCGAACTCGCGACGCCGTCGACCGGCGAGCCGGTCCGGTTTCTCGAGACGCTGAAGGCCTAGCGCACAGCGTGCGCTACGGCATGATGAGACTAGGTTGAGATGGTGCGGCGTCGAAGGTGCACCTCTCCCCGACGGGGCGAGGTGGACCGGATCGCGCCGAGCCGGTGCCCATCCCGCATCAAGTGCGGGACAGCCTTCGCTCGAGAACGCTTTGGGGTTACTGCCTCGCCAGCACCAGCGAGAACTCGCCGTTGCGCACGCGCGCGGCGAGGCCCTCGGCGAACTTCGCCACCGCGTCCTCGCCATAGGTGGTGACGAGCTCCGCCAGCGCCGCGAACAGGCTGGCCTGCGCCAGGCAATCGCCGTCGACGCCGTCGTGACGCGCTTCCGCCCACGCCTCGTTCAGATAACTCAGCGCGGCCTGCTTCTGCTCGTGATCGGGACGCGGGTCTTCTTGGTGAAGGGGGAAAGACGCTGGATGGCGCATGAAACTCTGCAAATGGATGCGCGCGGTCCGAGGAGCGAACCACTGCGAGACCGCCGAGACTTATCACGCATCTGAGAGCCGCCTAGCCCACATCTTTAGGAAAGGTTAACGCGCCCTTCGGCATTTAAAGGGGAATTCGGGATATCCCGGCCGGGATCAGCCAAATGAGCTGTGGATATGGTCCAGCACCGCGCGCGGCGAGGCGCACAGATGGCTGGCGCCGGCCTCGATCAGCTCGTCGGCGGTGCCATAGCCATAGGTGACGCCGATCGCGCGGATGCCGTTGCGATTCGCGCCGATCACGTCGTGGCTGCGGTCGCCGATCATCAGGGCCTGCGCAGAATCGGCTCCGGTCTGCTCCAGCGCGTAGGCGAGCAGGTCCGCCTTGTTGACCCGGGTTCCGTCGAGTTCCGAGCCGAACACGTGGTCGAAATGGCCGCTGAGGCCGAAATGCGCGATGATTCGCGTCGCGAACACATGCGGCTTCGAGGTCGCTACGAACATCCGGCCGGGCTGCTGGCGCAGCTCCGCCAGCACGTCGGCGATATCGGGATAGACCGCGTTCTCGAACAGGCCGACATCGCCGAACCGCTCGCGGTAGAGCTCGACCGCGCGATCGGCGAGCTCCTCGCCGCCGAGCAGCATCGCAAAGCTCGCCCGCAGCGGCGGCCCGATGCACCAGGTCAATTCGTCCTGCGCGGGAACCGGCCGGCCGAGCTTGCCCAGCGCATACTGGATCGAGCCGGTGATCCCGGGCTTCGGGTCGGTCAGGGTGCCGTCGAGGTCGAAGAAGATCGCGCGGTCAGTTGGCATAGCGGGCCGTCAGGTCGCGCGAGATTTTCGAGCCTTCCTCGATGTAGCGGCGGATCGCCACGGAAGCCGCCGGCGTGCAGGTCCGGTAGGTCTGCTGGAAGCCGTTGTAGCCGCGGTTGAAGCCCGCCACCATGCGGGCCCGGCGGTCGCCGGAGGGGGTCTCGGCATCGATCAGCGCCTGCATCTCGTTGCGCCATTTGGCGCCCTCGTTGGAGCCGCAGATGCCGCGCAGATAGTGCAGGGCGCCGAGGATCTCGGCCAGCCGCTGCAAATCGCCGTCGAACGGCGCGGCCGCGTCCTGCGCCCGGGCAGGCGCCGTAAGGCAGGCCGATATCAGGATTACGACGGCGAGAAAGGCTCTGATCATCAGGGGTTCCGGAATGGCCGTGGTATGCCCCCTCAATGCGCCCGAGGCAAGGCGCCAGGCCCCGCCACGGCCGTCAAAACCGGCCTCAAACCAGCCGCCTTGCGGCCGCAATGACCTCGTGCAGGCCTCCGGTGACCTTGAGATCGCCGATCGCCTCCGGCGACAGCCATCTGAAATCGTCGTGCTCGTCGTTCAGCACGGGCTCGCGGGAGGCCCAGCGCGCCGCGAACGTCATGATCAGATAGTGCCCAGTGCCGGGGCCGGTCGGCAGCACCTCGCGCCAGCCGGCGAGGCCGAGGATATCGACCCTGAGCCCGGTCTCCTCGTCGATCTCCCGGTGCAGGGCGGTGTGCAGCGTCTCGCCGAACTCGACCCGGCCGCCGGGCAGCGAATAGAAGCCCCTGCCGGGCGAGCGGGCGCGGCGCACCAGCAGCACTTGGCCGTCGCGGAAAATCACGCCTGACACGGCGAGCTGCGGGCGGATCGGAGGTTCGGGAGAGGTCAAGGCGATGCGTAACCGGTTTCAGGACTTCATCATGCCCGATAAATCAGGCGCTCGCCATGATGCTGTCGACATCGGCCTCGGCGGCGCCATTGATCACGCCGGCGGTCAGCATTACCAGCGGCTTGACCCACACGATCGCCTGCTCGGCGAGCGCGACCCGGCTCTTGTCCTGCTGCAATTGCCGCATCGCGGAGCCGACCTCGGTCAGGATCCTGGTCATGCTGTCGGTGAGCTGGTCGAATTCGGCCCGGATCGCGGCATCCGCGGTCTGATAGGACTCGATCGCGAGATCGCGCGCCTTGAAATTGGACGCGGTGAAATGCTCGGCGTAGGACAGCGGCTGCCATTCCAGGAAATCGCTGGCGCATTCCGGCATGTCCGGCACCATCTCCAGCAGCATGATGGCTTCGTTGAAGTGATTGAGGTAGTCGGTCGCAAGCCCGGTGCGGGGGTTGATGTTGGCAGCGCGCAACAGCGCCGCCCGCGCCTCGTCGGGGTACGTCGGTCGCGGGGAAGGGCCCGCTATGGCGGCCGTTGAGGTCATTGGTCGCAGTCTTTAACGGTCGAAGTTAAGGCGGAATAAACGGATACCATTCTGGACGGGATATGTGCGGACGCTTTGTCATTACCTCACCACCGGCGGCCTTGCGCGAGATGTTCGGCTATATCGAGCAGCCGAATTTTCCGCCGCGGTATAATGTTGCGCCGACCCAGCCGATCCCGGTGGTGCTGCTGCAGAATGGCGGCCGGCATTTCCAATTGATGCGCTGGGGCCTGATCCCGTCCTGGGTCAAGGACCCCCGCACCTTCTCGCTTCTGATCAACGCGCGCTCCGAGACGGTGCGGGAGAAGCCTGCGTTCAAGAACGCGATCAAGCGGCGCCGCGCGCTGATCCCGGCCGACGGCTATTACGAATGGCAGGATGCCGGCGGCCGCAAGCGGCCGTTCTTCATCCATCGCCGCGATGGCCATCCGCTCGCCTTCGCGGCGCTCGCCGAGACCTGGATGGGGCCGAACGGCGAGGAGCAGGACACGGTCGCGATCGTCACCGCACCGGCGAGCCCCGATCTCGCGCAACTGCATCACCGCGTGCCGGTGACGATCCGGCCCGAGCAATTCGCGCGCTGGCTCGACTGCCTGCCCAACGATGTCGACGACGTGATGCCGATGCTGAAGGGGCCCGATGTCGGTGAGTTCGCCTGGCACCAGGTGACGATGCGCGTCAATGCCGTCGCCAATGACGACGCGCAATTGCTGCTGCCGATGACCGCAGACGAGATCGCCGCGGAGGACGTGCCCGCGGCGAAGAAGTCCCCGCCGCGCAAGGCGGCTGTGCGGGAAGACGACGGGCAGGGGTCGTTGTTTTAGGGGACTGACGTCGCAGTGAGTGCACGCATACAGGCACGGCTATCTCCACATCGTCGTCCTGGCGAAAGCCAGGACGACGATGTTGATGGTTCGCGATCAAGATGCCGAATACACGGTGTCGTCGCCCCGCTTGACCGGGCGATCCAGTATTCCAGAGACAGTTGTGCTTGAGCCGAGGCGCCGCGGCGTACTGGATCGCCCGGTCAAGCCGGGCGATGACAGATGCGGATGACGGAGGGACCGCTATCCCTTCAGCGACGCCACGCCCTCGATCTCGATCAGCATCTTGGGATCGGGCAGCGCCACCACGACGCAGGTGGTGCGCGCGGGATAGGGCGCCGGGCCGAAGGCTTCGGCATAGAGCTTGTTCATCGTGACGACGTCAGAGGCGCGGGTCAGCAGCACGTTGACCTTGACGAGATCGCGCATCGTCGCGCCGGCTTCCTCCAGCACGCGGCTGAAATTGGTGACGACATTGGCGAACTGCGCCTCGAAGCCGTCGGGCAGTTCGCGGTTGGCGTCGAAGCCGGGAATGCCGGAGATGAACAGCAGATCGCCGACGCGGGCGCCGAACGAGAGCGGCGGCGCCTTGACGCCGGGCGGAGGAGGAAAGTGCTTGATCGCGGTCATTGGATCACCCGTCTGCGCGAGATGGAAGAGGAGAGGTTTCGATGCGCGGCGCCGGCGTTCCGCGCCGCCGGAAATTTTCGCCGAACAGATTCTGGCCGATCATGCCGACGATCATCGCGGCGACGAACACCACGATCGGTAGCGAGAGCCCGGCGAGATTGACCAGCGCCGGCCCGGGGCAGATGCCGGCGAGCCCCCAGCCGATGCCGAACAGCACGGCGCCGCCAACCAGCGGCGCATCGATGTCGTTGCGGTCGGGCCACAGGAAGCGCGCCGCGAAGGCGGGCGCGGCGCGCCGCCGCGCGATCGCAAAGCCCGATGCCGCGACCGCGACCGCGCCGGCCATCACGAAGGCGAGCGTCGCGTCCCAGGCACCAAACAGATCGAGGAAACCGAGCACCTTCTGCGGATCGGTCATGCCCGAGATCAGAAGGCCGGCGCCGAAGATCAGGCCGCAGACGAAGCTCGCGAGAACCGGCATCGCTAGCCTCCGATCCCGTGTCTTGCGATCGCAACCGTCGCGATCGCCGCCGTCATGAAGATGAACGTCGCGACGATCGAACGGCTGGACAGCCGCGCGAAGCCGCAGACGCCATGGCCCGAGGTGCAGCCATTGCCCATCCGTGTGCCAAATCCGACCAGGAGGCCCGCGATCGCGACCACCACCAGGCTCCCGTTCATCGCCGGCCGCGGCAGCGGCGCGCCGAACAGCGCCGCAATCAACGGCGCCGCAATCAAGCCCGCGACGAACGCGATGCGCCACAGCCGGTCGCTGGTATCGGCCCGCAGCAGGCCGCCGACGATGCCGGTGACGCCGGCGATCCGCCCGGTGAGCAGCATCAGCAGTGCCGCGGCGAGCCCGATCAGCGCGCCGCCGGCGAAGCCGGAAATTGGGGTGAAATTGTGCATCGATGCCGATCCCTGTTGCGCGGACTCCTCAGCGATCCCTTAAAACGACGGACGCGCCCGAGCCGACGTCGCGCGACTGCACCGGCGATGATAGACTCCGGGCCATCAGGAACAAGCGCAATCCCGCATGTCTTGTTGGCCTTTCGAGCGTGCCGCCCGCCGGCTGGATTGCCGCGATTCGCGTCTCGCTTTCACGTCGTTCGGAGAACTCCCATGAGATTGTCGTTCGTTGCCCGCGCCGCGCTGCTCGCGCTGACGCTGCTCGCCGGATCGTCCGCCGCGCTGGCCGACGAGGGGGCCGTGACGCTGGTGATCTTCAAGGGCGGCTGGATCTTCGGCGGCTCCGCCGGCAAGGGCGTGTTGACCTTCAAGGGCAAGACCTACGGCCTCACGGCCGGCGGGCTGGACTACGGTCTCGTGTTCGGCGGCTCGCAGACGACGCTGCAGGGGCGGGTGCGCAACATCCGCCGGGCCCAGGATATCGCCGGCGTCTACGCCGCGGCCGGCATGGGCGTTGCGCTCGGCGCCGGCGTGCGCGGCATCCTGCTGACCAACCAGAACGGCGCGGTGCTGGAGCTCAGCGGCAAGCAGGTCGGTCTGATGGCCAATGTCGATCTCAGCGGGCTTGCGATCACGTTGAAGGAATAGTTGGTCGGTAGGGTGGATTAGCGAAGCGTAATCCACCGACTCGTCTTCGCCAGTGGAGATGGCGGGTTACGCCTTCGGCTAACCCGCCCTACGGTTCTGCGATCCACTGCGCCAACTCACGCCACGGCTGCAACGTCCAATGCCCGGACGCCGCGCCCGATGGCGACGGCAGCACGAACACATCGGGGAAGCCGGCCATCTTCTGCTGCCGGCCGAGCGCAAGCGCGCTGGTCGGCTTGTCGTAAAACAGGCTCGCCGCCTTCTTGCTGGTGAAGGCGATCGTGTTCGGCCGAAACATTTCGATCTTCGTCCTGAATCCCGTGACATCGAAGGACTGCCGCGCGATCGCATGATCCATGCCGGCGCCGGTCTTCGAGAAGTCGGTGAAGCCGATGCCGAGGTCGAGCAGGGCCGCGAACTCATCCGGCCGGTAGCGCCGCGGCGTGATGCCGGCCTCGTGTAGCGCGCGCCAGAACCGGTTGCCGGGATGCGCGTAGTAATGCCCGACCGCGGCCGAGCGCGTGCTGGCCGCGGTGCCGACGAACACAAGGCGGAGCCCGGCGCGGAGCTGGTCGGGGAGGCGGTGGCTGTCGCTGTCGGGCATTTCGATCGGGCTGATGACTTGCCCGGCGTGCGCCGGGCTGTTGCGACCGAGCGCTACCATTTCTGTCGTCCGCGTCCTATACCTCGGCAATGACCCGCGATGAATTGGTCGCCGCCTATACGGCGCCCGGCCGCCACTATCACAACCTGGCGCATATCGAGGACTGCCTTGCGGCGCTCGCGCGCATGGAGGGCCTGTCCGCGGCCGAGCGCGAGATCCTGTCGGAAGCGATCTGGTGGCACGATGTCGTGTACGACGCGACCCGGCCGGACAATGAGGAACTCAGCGCGCAGCTCGCCGAGCAGCATGTCCGCGCCGATATCAGCCGCGAGGTCGGCCGCCTGATCCGCCTGACGAAGACGCACGACGTGCAGCCCGGCGATCGCCTGGGCGCGATCCTGATCTCGATCGACCTCAGCATTCTCGGCGCGGAGCCCGCGCGCTACGACGCCTATGCCGCGGCGATCCGCCAGGAGTTCATCCATGTCGGCGATGCCGATTATCGCGCCGGCCGCGGCCGCGTGCTCCGCCACTTCGCGGCTCGCCCGGTGATCTTCCCCGATGCCGGCTTCGCGGCGACTTATGATGGCCGTGCCCGCGACAACCTGGCGCGGGAGTTGGCGTCGCTGGGCTGAGATCGACCGATCTCGTCACGCGTCAGCGCACTGGTGCCTTGATCTCCTCGTCCGTCGTGACCGCCTGTGCCGGTCCGCTCGAACGCACCATCAGGAAGTTGCCCGAGAACGCCGTGCCGCGGATGCTCCAGCGCCCGTCGATCTCCGTCGCGTCGGCATTGACCGTGCCTTCATAGTGCACGGTGTCGTAGCCGTAGCCGGGCGGCTCGTAACGCTTGACGAAGGAGACCGCGCTGCCGGAGCGCTGGCCTGCGAGCGAGGCGTTGTGGATGCTGTGCGGGCAGCCGGGCATCACGCACGGTTCGGTCACGCTGCCGCCGAGCGAACCACCGGCGTCGATCAGCGTCGCCAGAAAGGTGACCATGCCGGCGCCGGGCTGAACATAGCTGCCGTCCCAGACGCCGGTGAGATTGTCGGTCATGGTCGCCTCATATCGTCGGGAGCTTGCGTCTATGCCGCCTTGGCATCCGGGCTGGCTTGCCCGAGGCGCGGCTCGGTGCCGGCCAGCAGCCGCTGGATGTTGGCGCGGTGACGCGCGATCACGTAGATGCTGCCTGCAATCACCAGCACCCGATAGGGCCATGGTTGTTCCAGGCAGCAGACGAGGATCGTCGCAGTCAGCGCCGCCGACAGCGACGCGAGCGACACCATCCGGAAAGCGGCGAGCATGACGCCGAACGCCGCCGTGGCGCCGAGCCCCACCGGCCAGGAGATCGCCAGCAACACGCCGAGCCCGGTCGCGGCGGATTTGCCGCCGGTGAAATTCAGCCAGATCGAACGGCCATGCCCGAGCAGGACGGCAAGGCCGGCGAGGCAAACCGCCCAGGGGACCCAGCTTTGCGGCAGCCAGGCTTGTGGATCGAGCGCGCTCGGTGGCGCGATCGACGGCAAGGTCGCGAGCCAGGGATAGAACCAGCGCGCAAAGACGATCGCCGCCACGCCCTTCAGCACATCGACCAGCAGCACGATCAGTGCCGGCCATTTGCCGAGGGTGCGCAGCACATTCGTCGCGCCGGTGGATCTGGAGCCGTGCTCGCGGATATCGATGCCCTTGAGCAGCCGGCCCGCCAGATAGCCGGTCGGCGTCGAGCCGAGCAGGTAGGCGACTGCCAATCCGGCCACGCTCGCGATCCAGAAAATCATCTGACCACCTCGATGCTCTCATCCCGGGCGATATCGCCGCCGGCCAATGTGCGGCATGCAGCGTCTCAACGCAAATGTCGCGGCTGTCCGTGATGGAACGCGTCGCGTTGTCCCGGCTGCGAGCGGTTGCCTGATCGGGCAAAACGGTCTGTAATCCAGCCCAACAGATCAAGAAGAATTTCGGGAGCGAGACTCATGACAGCAGAGGCGAAGACCCATTACGAGGTGATCGTCGTCGGCGCCGGCGTCGCGGGCATCTACCAGATCAAGCGGCTGGTCGATCTCGGCATCGACGCCACCGTGCTGGAAGCCGCGCCCGATCTCGGCGGCACCTGGTACTGGAACCGCTATCCGGGCTGCCGCTTCGACTCCGAGAGCTACACCTACGGCTTCTCGTTCTCGCGCGAGCTGCTCGACGAATGGCACTGGAAGGAGCGCTTCTCCGGCCAGCCGGAGAATCTGCGCTACCTCAACTACGTCGCCGACAAGTTCGACCTGCGCAAGCACATGCAGTTCAACTGCAAGGTCGAGACCATGGTCTTCGACGAGACGCGCGACCTCTGGCAATTGAAGCTCGGCGACGGCCGCGAATTGACCTGCCGCTTCGTCGTGCTCGCGATCGGGTTGTTGTCGGCGCCGACCATGCCGCGTGTGCCGGGGACCGACGACTTCAAGGGTCGCTCGTTCCATACCTATTACTGGCCGCACGAGCCGGTCGATCTCGCCGGCAAGAAAGTCGCGGTGATCGGCACCGGCGCCACCGGCATCCAGTTGATCGGCGAGATCGCCGACAAGGTCAGCGAGCTCACCGTGTTCCAGCGCCGGCCGAACTGGAGCGCGCCGCTCAACAACTCTGCGATCTCGGACGCGGAGATGGCCGACATCCGCGCGCGCTATGACGAGATCTTCGCTGCCTGCGCGCTGACGCCGGGCAGCTTCGTCCATGGCCCCGACAAGCGCGGCTTCTACGAGGTGAGCCGTGAGGAACGGCTCGCGCTGTGGGACAAGCTCTATGACGAGCCCGGCTTCGGTATCTGGCTCGCGAACTTCCGCGAGATTTTCATGGATGAGGCCGCCAATGCCGAACTGTCCGAATATATCGCCGGCCGCATCCGCGGGCGGGTGAATGATCCTGATGTCGCCGAAAAGCTGATCCCGAAAGATCATGGCTTTGGCGTGCAGCGCCTGCCGCTGGAGACGCGGTACTTCGAAGCCTACAACCGCGACAACGTCCATCTCGTCGATCTCAGCGAGACGCCGCTGGTGCGGATCACCGAGACCGGTCTGCGCACCACGGCGCGCGACTACGAGTTCGACATCATCGTCTACGCCACCGGCTTCGACGCCATCACTGGTGCCTATGATTTGATCGACATCCGGGGCATCGGCGGCGAGAAGCTCGCCGACAAATGGAAGCAGGCGCCGTCGACCTTCCTCGGCATGCTGGTGCACGGCTTCCCGAACCTGTTGATGCCGACCGGCCCGCAAAGCGCATCCGCGTCCACGAACTTCCCACGCGGCATCGAGAACGGCGTCAACTGGTGCACCAATTTGCTGCAATACATGTGGGCCCGCAACCTGACCCGCGCCGACGCGACGCTGGAGGCGCAGCAGCGCTGGACCGCGCATGTCGTCAAGATGTACGAGATCATGCTGATGCGCAAAGCCAAGGGCTGGTTCACCGGCTACAACTCCAACGTCCCCGGACATGAAGAGGGCACGGTGCGCTACTTCGTCTACAACGGAGGCACGCCGAAGTTCTTGGGGATCATCAACGGGGTGGCGGAGAAGGGGTATCAGGAGATTGCGTTTGGTGCGGAGGCGGAAGAGCACATGTGGCAAGGCGAGCAAGATGATTGTTGTCCCGATTCTTGCAATTGCATCGACCATTGCGGTCGTCTGGTCAGCTTATAAATACCAGCCAGCCTATGTCGCGCTCATTGATGCATTGCCTCCGCAATTTCAGGATGGATTGAACTCGAAGTTCGCCTTTCCGGAGTACGTTCTTAGGTCAACGACGCCTTTGCCGACGCAAGCAGACTATGTGGAATCCCTGGTGGGTTTCTGCTGCGCCGCCCTCGGCATCGCACTACTTTGCTTTCTTTACGAAAATCAGGTCGTTGGTGCGATTGTATTCGTGATGTTTATCGCCTTTTCGTTTCTTACGATTCGATCCTGGAAGGTCTACCGTGCAAATTGTAGTCGGCAACCGTTCCAAGATGGGGCGCAGTAGCACTTAGCCTACATGGTGTGGTGATATGTGGGACGAATAGGAATCCAGGATTTGCTTCGCATCCGGGCGCCACTAACAAGAAAGCCGGGCTCTCGCCCGGCTTCGCATTCCTGATAGCTGCCCGGGGCAAGCCCGGGCATGACGCGCGGAAGGCTGACGCCTCACAACACCCTGTTGCTCTCCTTCACCTTCTCCGCGTCGAGATACAGGCTCTCGCCCATTTCCTTGAACTTGGCGCTCATCGTCGCCATGCCGTCCTCGATGGTGCCGGAGATCGATGCGCCGACGCCGGTCGGATCATTGAGCGTCGCGGCGTAGTCGCGGACGTCCTGGGTGATCTTCATCGAGCAGAATTTCGGGCCGCACATCGAGCAGAAATGCGCGACCTTGTGGGCTTCCTTCGGCAGGGTCTCGTCGTGGAAGTTCTTCGCGGTCTCGGGGTCGAGGCCGAGGTTGAACTGATCCTGCCAGCGGAAGTCGAAGCGGGCGCGCGACAGCGCGTCGTCGCGGAGCTGCGCGGCGGGGTGGCCCTTGGCGAGATCGGCGGCGTGGGCCGCGATCTTGTAGGTGATGACACCGACCTTGACGTCGTTGCGGTCGGGCAGACCCAGATGCTCCTTCGGCGTGACGTAACAGAGCATCGCGCATCCGAACCAGCCGATCATGGCAGCGCCAATGCCCGAGGTGATGTGATCATAGCCCGGCGCGATGTCGGTGGTCAGCGGGCCCAACGTATAGAACGGCGCCTCGCCACATTCCTTGAGCTGCTTGTCCATGTTGATCTTGATCTTGTGCATCGGCACGTGGCCGGGGCCCTCGATCATGACCTGGCAGCCCTTGTCCCACGCGATCTTCGTCAGCTCGCCGAGCGTCTCCAGCTCCGCGAACTGCGCGCGGTCGTTGGCGTCGGCGATCGAACCGGGACGCAGGCCGTCGCCGAGCGAGAACGAGACGTCATACTTGCGCATGAGGTCGCAGATCTCGTCGAAATGGGTGTAGAGAAAGCTCTCCTTGTGATGCGCGAGGCACCACTTCGCCATGATCGAGCCGCCGCGCGACACGATGCCGGTGACGCGGTTCGCCGTGAGGTGGATGTAAGGCAGGCGCACGCCGGCGTGGATCGTGAAATAGTCGACGCCCTGTTCGCACTGCTCGATCAGGGTGTCCTTGTAGAGCTCCCAGGTCAGCTTGACGGGATCGCCGTCGCACTTCTCCAGCGCCTGGTAGATCGGCACGGTGCCGATCGGCACCGGCGAGTTGCGCAGGATCCATTCGCGGGTGGTGTGGATGTTGCGGCCCGTGGAGAGGTCCATCACGGTGTCGGCGCCCCAGCGGATCGCCCACACCATCTTGTCGACCTCTTCTTCCACCGACGAGGTCACCGCCGAGTTGCCGATATTGGCGTTGATCTTGGTCAGGAAGTTGCGGCCGATGATCATCGGCTCCAGCTCGGCATGGTTGATGTTGCTGGGAATGATGGCGCGGCCACGCGCGATCTCGTCGCGGACGAATTCGGGGGTGATGAAGGCCGGCACCGATGCGCCGAAGCTTTCGCCGTCAGCAAGCGCTGCTTCCGCACGCTCAAGCTGCTGCTTGCGGCCGAGATTCTCGCGCTCGGCGACATAGATCATCTCCTTGGTGATGATGCCGGCGCGGGCGAATTCGAGCTGGGTGATCTTGTGGCCGTCGAGGCCGCGCAGCGGCGTGTGGTGCGCGGTGAACGCCTTGGCGGCGTGAGATGCGCCGACATTGCCGTTGTCTTCCGGCTTGATGGTGCGGCCCTCATACTCCTCGACGCCGCCGCGCTCCTTGACCCAGGCGAGGCGATTGCGCGGCAGGCCGGCGTTGACGTCGATCGTGACGTTGGGATCGGTGTAGGGACCCGAGGTGTCATAGACCGGCAGGTTCGGCTCGCCGGCGCCTTCGGAGAGGATGATCTCGCGCAGCGGCACGCGGACGTCGGGCGCGCTGGCGGGCGTCGCGAAGATCTTGCGCGAGGCGGGCAGCGATCCGGTGGTGACGGCGGGGAGTGTCGTGTCGGGGTTGGAGCGGATGTTCATGAGGGATCCTCCTTACTTCAATTCGTTGGCGTCGCTGCGCGAGAGGTGATTACTGCTGTCATCCCCGCGAAAGCGGGGATCCAGTATTCCAGAGGCCGCGGTGTGATACGGAGAAGCCGCAGCGTACTGGATCGCCCGGTCCATGTGCGCAATTGCGCACAGGCCGGGCGATGACGGCAGGGTGTGTGGAACGAGAGTCTGCATCACGCGGCCTCCGCGTTGAGGCCGAGCCATTGCCGCACCCGCGCGTCGGGGTCGGCGTTCTGGGTGACGTCGCTGACGACGGCGATTGAATCGGCGCCGGCTGCGAAGATCTCGGCGGCGTGCTCGAACTTGATGCCACCGATCGCGACAAGCGGGATGTTGCCGACCCGCTTCTTCCATTCGGTGATCTTCGGAATGCCCTGCGGCGCGAACCGCATCGACTTCAGCGTGGTGAAGAAGATCGGGCCGAGGGCGACATAGTCGGGCCTGGCGGCGAGCGCCGCCGCGAGCTCGGCGTCGTCATGGGTGGAGACACCGAGCGTCAGCTTGGCTTTACGGATCTCGGCGAGGTCGGCATCGACCAGGTCCTCCTGGCCGAGATGCAGATGCTCGGCACCGGCTGCGATCGCCGCGCGCCAGTAGTCGTTGACGACGAGCTTGGTCGGCGTGCCCTTGGTCACCGCCAGCGCATCGCGGACGATCTTGAGCGCCGCGGCGTCATCGAGCTCCTTGGCGCGTAGCTGGATGGTGCCGACGCCGAGCCTGGTCAGGCGCTCGACCCAGGCCACGCTGTCGACGACGGGATAAAATGGATCAGGATACGGCATGCCAGAACGGGGTCCCAACGACAGGGGTGGAGGGGGAGGCGAAATCGCGGGCTTCCATCAGCCCGGCTTCATAGGCGATGCGGCCGGCCTCGACGCCGAGGCGGAAGGCGTTGGCCATTGCAATGGGATCGGCGGCCTTGGCGACCGCGGTGTTGAGCAGCACGGCGTCATAGCCGAGCTCCAGCGCCTCGGCGGCATGCGACGGCGCACCGAGCCCGGCGTCGACCACCAGCGTGATGTCGGGCAGGCGATCGCGCAGCAGTCTCAACGAGTCGCGGTTGGTGATGCCTTTTGCGCTGCCGATCGGCGCAGCCCACGGCATCACCACCTTGCAACCGGCCTCGACCAGGCGCGAGGCGACCGAGAAATCCTCGGTGCAATAGGGGAACACCTCGAAGCCGTCCTTGATCAGGATGGTGGCGGCCTCGACCAGGCCGACCACGTCGGGCTGCAAGGTGTCGTTGTCTGCGATCACCTCGAGCTTGATCCAGGGCGTGCCGAACAATTCGCGCGCCAGCTTCGCGGTGGTCACCGCCTCCTTGACGCTGCGGCAGCCCGCGGTGTTCGGCAGCACGGTGACGCCGAGCTCGCGGATCAGCGACCAGAACGCATCGCCGGTCTTGCCGCCGGCCGCCTCGCGGCGCAGCGACACCGTGACGATGCTGGCGCCGGAGGCGCGGATCGCGCCCTGCATGATGGCCGGCGAGGGATACAGCGCCGTGCCGATCAAGAGGCGGGACGGGAAGGATTTGCCGTAGAAGGTGACCATGGTGACTATGCCTCGTGGCCCTGTTCGCTGCCGCGCATACAACTCGTCATCCCCGCGAAAGCGGGGATCCAGTATTCCAGAGGCCGCGCCGTAATACGGAGAAGCCGCGGCGTACTGGATCGCCCGGTCAAGCCGGGCGATGACGGCTGACTGTGGGGCTCGTCTGCACGCATCACATCATCCTCCCTGCCGCGGCGTGATGATCTCGATCTCGTCGCCGGCCTTCAATGCTGTCTCGGCCCAGCGGCTCTTCGGCACCACGTCGTAGTTCAGCGCGATCGCGAAATGCGTGCCCTCGTAGTCGAGTTCGGCCAGCAGCGCATCGACACTTGCCGCCGCGATCTCCCGCTGCTCGCCATTCACGATCACGCGCATTGCATCACCTCGTTGTCGATTTCGCCGCGCGCGAGATAGGCGAGCGTCAGCTCGGCCAGCGCCGGCGCCAGCAGGAAGCCGTGACGGTAGAGTCCGTTCACCGTGATGCGTTCCTGTTCGATCCTGATTTTCGGCAGATTGTCCGGAAATGCCGGCCGCAAGCCGGCACCGAATTCGACGATGCGGGCCTCGCCGAACGCCGGATGCACGACATAGGCGGCCCCTAACAGCTCCAGCGCCGAACGCACGCTGACGCCGTTGTCCTCGGCCTCGATCGAGGTCGCGCCCAGCATGAAGCGGCCATCGCCGCGCGGGATCACGTAGAGCGGCCAGCGCGGATGGATCAGCCGCACCGGGCGCGACAATTCGACCTCTGAGGTCTCGATGATGATCATCTCGCCCTTGACGCCGCGCAGGCTCGGCTCGCGATCGCGCGCAGCCAGCCCGCGGCAGTCGATCACGAGGCCGTCGAGATCGTCAGCCTCGGCGTCGCTGCCGAACTTGATGGCGCCGCCGGCCTTGGCGATCGCGGCATGCAGCCGCGGCAGCACGCGGCGCGGCTCGACATGACCCTCGTCCGGATAGAACAGGCCAGAGCCGAAGCGGCCCTCGAGCGCCGGCTCCAGCGCGCGAACGCCCTCGGCGTCCAGCCGGCGGTAGCCGGTGGTGAGTCGGGCAAAGCGTTCGAAATCGGTGCGGTCGCGCGGATGCGCCACCACCAGCGAGCCGTTGAACGGCGTTTCAGGGAAATGTCGCCGCCACAGATCGAGCGAGCGGATGCCGAGTCGGGTGATCACCGGCTCGGCGGCCTCCTCCTCGCACCACGGCGCCAGCATTCCGCCGGCCCAATGGCTTGTGGATTCCGTCATCCCGGCGTCACTGCGCTCGTGCAGGGTGACGGCACGTCCGGCCTCTGCGAGCAGCAGCGCATGCCAGGCGCCGGCTATGCCTGCGCCGATGATGGAGACGGGGGAATCCCCCCGCGGTCTTGACGTCTGATACATCCCTGTCCCTTCGCCGGCATGACCCGGATCAGGTTCAAAGGGTCACCGCGGTCCCGGACTGTTCGCAACTTCGTCGATGACAAAGTGGCGAAGTCCAAGCTTGCGGTATCTCAGCTCCTCCTTCGGAGCACCCCTCGGAACGCCTCTAATGTAAGCGGATGGGCTGACGTGTCAACGTGTATGCCCGATGCCGCACCCCGGTGTGTGCAGGGCGCTCGTGTCCCGGACGCAGCGCAGCGCGCGGCGGTGCCCTGCCGAGCCGCGGCCCATGTCTTTCGAAACGGAGGTCCCGGCTCTGCGGCGCAACGCACCGCGTCCGGGACATGCAATCAGCTATTTGGCAGCCGGTTCCGGCTTCGGCTCGGCGGTATCGGCCGTTCCCTGTTCCTGCTTGGCCAGTTCTTTTGGCGGTGCACCCGTGCCGCCAAGCTTGGCTTCCTTGAGGCGATCCCCACGCTGCCGCTTTGCGACGTAGTAATACCCGCCCGCGAAATAACGCACGGCTCGATCGAAATCGCCATGGGCGGCCCGGTAAGCGCCGGCGAGGTATTTGACGCCATACCGGAGGTTGGTCGCGGCGTCGCGCAGGCCTTCGGCGGTACCGGTGTAGCCGACCCCGCGGGCGGTCGCGAGCTTGATCTGCATCATGCCGATGGCGCCGCCGCGCCCGATCAGATGCGGCTGATACTTGCTCTCGCGCACGATGACGCGATGCACCAGCTCTTCCGGCACCAGGTTCGCCTGGGCCTCGGCCGTCACCATCGCCTCATATTGCGCGCGCGATTGCGCCTGCGCGCCGGCGCAGGATGCAAGCCACGCGGCGGCGGCAAGGAAGCTGAGAGTCTGAACGGTCTTCATGTCGGGTCGCCCGGGTGATCAACGCGCGTCGGTTCTGCGGTCTCATTGGTACGCCGAGCGGGCAGGAATGTGGCAAAGCCTTCGCATCAGCGAAGGTTCTGCGTCCGTGACCGTCCGGCCGCCGGGTGTTCCGGACGATGCAATCGATCGATGCGCCAAAATGTCTGACCCGATTTTGCCGCACACAATCCACAGCGGTTTGTCGTGCAAACGACTCGATCAAGGTCTAGACTCCGTGCACGACAGAGCGCGCGTGTTCAGTCAGCACGTCTGTCCATTCCAAAGCACGCAAAAACAACATTCGGGAGATGCGCCGTGAATCGTCAAGATTCGGTCCGACAGGACACTGGCTACATGCCTCGCGAAAATCCCTGCGCGCAATGCGGCAAGCCGATCGCTCGTCCCGACTGGGTGGAGCACAGCGAAGGCCGCACCTCGTATCTGTGGAATTGCCGCGCCTGCAACTATCGCTTCGAAGCCATCGCGATCTACGAGCACGCACAGCTCACGCCGCTCGCGGCCTGATGTCCTAATCGCTGGTTGTGATCAGGCCGCGGATTTTTGCGGCGGCTGCAACTGCTGCTGCCGTCCCGGCAGCTCGATCCGGACCACCAGTCCGTGCGGCTTGCGGTCGTGCAGCGACAGCGTGCCGCCGTGTGCCAGCACGATGGCGTTGGCGATCGACAGGCCGAGGCCAAAGCCTTCGGCCTCATCCATGTTGCGCGCCTGGTCGCCACGCACGAACGGCTCCAGCACGGTCGCCTTGTGCGCGTCGGAAATGCCGGGGCCGTCGTCCTCGATGTCGACGACGAGGCGATCGGGCCTGACGTCGAGGCGGACGGTCACTTCGCCGCCGAACCGCGTGGCATTGTCGACCAGGTTGGTGATGCAGCGATGCAGGTCGGCCGGCCGCGCCGTCGCCATCGCGTGCTGCGGGCCCTCGTAATTGACCTTGTGCCCCATGTCGACGAACTGGTCGGTGACGAGGTGCAGCGTGCTCGCGATGTCGACCAGCGTCATCGCCTCGAGCTTGCGGTCGTTGCGCAGGAACGACAACACCGATTCCAGCATCGAGCGCATCTGGTCGAGGTCGCGCAGCATGCGATGGCGGTGGGTCTCGTCCTCGATGAATTCGGCGCGCAGCCGCATCCGGGTGATCGGCGTGCGCAGGTCGTGGCTGATCGCCGCCAGCATCTTGGTGCGGTCGTCGATCAATGTGGTGATGCGCTCGCGCATCCGGTTCAGCGCCTTGGCCAGCGAGCGGATCTCCTCGGGACCGCGCTCCGGCAGCGGCGCGGCGGCGCCGTTCAGGCTGAAGGTCTCGGCAGCCTTGACGAAGGACGACAGCGGCGCGGTCAGCGCCCATGCCGCCCACAGGCCGAGCAGGGTGACGCTGATGACGGCGAACAGCACCGTCATCATCCACGGCCCGCCCCAGAACGGCCGCATGTGCTGATCCGGCATCAGGTTCGCCGCGAACATGGCGCCGTCGGGCAAGCGGATGGCGACTCGGCGGACCTCGCCATCGTGCGGCGTGCTGCCCGCCTCGCGCGGCACCGAGAACACGTGATAGCCGGCGCCGAGCCGGCGCAGCGCGTGCAGGCTGGGCGGGTCGGCGTCGGTGAGCGCGCCGCTATTGGCCGGCAGGTCGCTGATCGCCAGTTGCGGGAAGGCTCTGACAATATCGGCTTGCAGCCGCGGCCGCTCGGACGCCGGGGCATGCCCCAGCAGTTGCGCGGCGGCGGCGAGCTGGGTGTGCCAGCGATCCGAAGGCTCCGGCCGGTCGGGGCGATGGATCAGGAAGGTTGCGGTGATGATCAAGTGCAGCGCGACGATCGAGACGACGACCAGCGCCGCCATCTGGGCGCCGATCCCCCGCAGACTCAGCACGCGCAGCAGTCTCATCGTCAGTTGCTCGGGGCGGCAGCCGCCTCCACCCGCGGGGTGAACACATAGCCGCCGGAGCGCACGGTCTTGATCATGGTGGCTTCCTGCGGATCGGGCTCGATCTTGCGGCGGATGCGGCTGACCAGCACGTCGATCGAACGCTCGAACGAGCCGGCGCTGCGGCCCTGCGTCAGGTCGAGCAGGCTGTCGCGCGACAGCACGCGGCCGGGCCGTTCGCAGAAGGTGCGCAGCAGGTCGAACTCGGCGCTGGTCATGGCGACGCGCGCACCCTCGGGGTTGCGCAGCTCGCGCAGGCGGATGTCGATGCGCCAGCCGAGGAAGGTCAGCGTGGTGGCACCCTCGATCGCGCTGGCGTTGCGGGCGGCGGCCTGCCGGCGCAGCACCGCGTTGATCCGTGCCAGCAGCTCGCGCGGGTTGAACGGCTTGGCCAGATAATCGTCGGCGCCCATCTCGAGGCCGAGGATGCGGTCGACGTCCTCGCCGCGCGCGGTGAGCATGATGATCGGCGTCTGCGACTCCGCGCGTACCTTGCGGCACAGGCTGAGACCGTCCTCGCCGGGCAGCATCACGTCGAGCACCAGGAGATCCACCCGGTGATCGGTCATGGCTTTGGCCATTTCGCGGCCGTCGGAGGCGGTCGTGACATGGCAGGAATTGGTGCGGAGATATTTCGCGATGAGCGACCGCGTCTCGCGGTCGTCCTCGACGACTAGGATATTGGGCGCAGCCTGGGTCATACCGACTCTTTTGTCCGTGATTCGGGGAAAGCGGCTCAGGATTTTTGTTTCAGTGTATTTCTGAAATCTTGCCCGGCATAACGAGTTAACAGGTCGGCGCGGCGGAGAAAAGTTATCGTTCTGTCATCCAGCGTAGCCCGTTGAAATACGGATAGAACTCCGCCGGCCGCGATGCGGTGCCGGAAGCGGTCCGACGGCCCGGAAAAGGGAAGCGCGACTGTCCTATCGGGGGCCGGAACCGGTTTCGACGGCAACGCGTTGTTTCTCTTTTAAGGCGAGGGAGGGTGAGATGGCTGTCGACGTCCGGACCAGACCGCATCAGCTCATTGCAAGCGATCGGGTCGAGGGCACCGCGGTGCGCCGGGCCAATGGCGACATGATCGGCCACATCGAGCGGCTGATGATCGACAAGATCTCGGGCAGGGTGTCGTACGCGGTGCTGAGCTTCGGTGGCTTCCTCGGGATTGGAACCAACCTGATCCCGCTGCCCTGGGGCCGGCTGCACTACAACACCAAATTCGAGGCCTACGAGCTCGACATCGAGGATGATGAGCTGAAGCGCGCACCGTCGTTCCGTGCCGACAAGGATTTCGATTGGGGCGACCGCTCGCAGGAAGCCGAGCTGCATCGCTTCTATGGCGTGCCGCCCTATTGGGGCGGCTTCTGATCGCGCGGTCGATCGGCGCATCTCGATCGAGAGCCCTGTCGCGAGCGCGGTTCGCCGGGACGACTTAGTGAGCCAAACATCGTCAAATCGGGGACTGCGCGTCCGGCGCAGTCGTGAGGCTCAACCGCAGCCCAATTGAAAGCTGGCGACTGCCTTCGTCAAGCACCACAACGTTCCCGGCGCCGGACCGTCGCAAACCGAAGCTTGCCTCGTCGCCATGACGTTCCTCCGCGCCGTGGCGGCGTTTGACCGCAGCCTCGGTAGGAACGGTTGCGCAGATGACGGGTTCTCCCAGCATCGATTTTGTGAACTGAGGAGAGCGCAACAATGTTGGTCAAATCCATCATCGCAGGCGTGGCCGGCTCCGCCCTGCTTGCAACTGTCGCGATTGCACAGACGCCAACCGACAAGGGCGACAAGATGGCTCCTGCGGCGTCGACGACAACGACATCGCCGACGTCCTATCAAGGCAACTGGCGCGCATCGAAGGTGGTCGGCCTCAGCGTCTACAACGACAGCAATGAGAGCGTCGGCTCGATCAACGATCTGCTGATGGACAAGAGCGGTGCCGTCAAGGCGGTCGTGATCGGCGTCGGCGGCTTCCTCGGCGTCGGCGAGCATCTGGTCGCCGTGCCGCTCGACAAGGTGAAGTTCGTCAGCGAGCCGATCGCCTACACCGGCGCCGCCGGCGCGTCGAATACCGGCAGCACGACCAAGACCACCACCACGGGCGCGGCACCCGCCGCTACGGCGTCGAAGCCAAATCCCTGGTACCCGGATCACGCCGTGTTCAGCGCGACCAAGGATGAGCTGAAGGCGATGCCCGAGTTCAAATATTCGACCGAGTAACGCGCATCGCATCGTGAGGAAAACAGGCGCGCCCGGTATTGCCGGGCGCGCTTTTGTTCTGCGCAGACGGCGCGCGAATCCTCATTTCAACCAAGGCGGCACGGGCAGGTTCTTGCTGCGCAGGAAATCCGGATTGAACAGCTTGGACTGGTAACGCTGGCCACCATCCGCCAGGATCGTGACGATGGTCTTGCCCGGGCCGAGATCGCGCGCCAGCCGCATGGCGCCGACGATGTTGATCGCGCTGGAGCCTCCCAGCACCAATCCCTCATGTGCGATGAGGTCGAACAGCACGGGCAAGGCCTCCTGGTCGGTGATCTGGTAGGCCATGTCGATCGGCGTGCCGTCGAGATTCCTCGTCACCCGCACTTGGCCGATTCCCTCGGTGACTGAATCGCCCTCGGCCGTCAGCTCGCCTTTGGTGAACCAGTTGTAGAGCGCGGCACCCATCGGGTCGCTGAGCGCGATCTTCACGTCCGGATTGCATTCCTTGAGCGCGCGGGCGATGCCGCCCAATGTCCCGCCACTGCCGACGGCACAGGTGAAGCCATCTACCTTGCCGTCGGTCTGCTGCCAGATCTCGGGACCGGTCGTGCGATAATGTCCGTCGCGGTTGGCAACGTTGTCGAACTGATTGGCCCAGAACGCGCCGAGTTCTTTGGCGAGGCGACCGGAATAGTTCGCGTAGTGCCCGGGGTTGGAGGAGGGCACGGCGGGCATCAGGCGAAGTTCGGCGCCGTAGAGCCGCAGCATGTCCTGCTTCTCCTGGCTCTGGGTGTCCGGCATGACGATGACCGAGCGATAGCCGCGGACATTGGCCACGAGCGCAATGCCGATCCCGACATTGCCGGCGGTGCCTTCCACGATCACGCCGCCCGGCTGGAGCTCGCCGCGTCGCTCGGCGTCGTCGATGATGGCGAGCGCCGCGCGATCCTTGATCGAGCCGCCGGGATTGAGAAACTCGGCCTTGCCGTAGATGTCGCAACCGGTGGCGTCAGATGCTCCGCGGAGCCTGATCAGGGGCGTGTTGCCAATCGCTTCGAGCAGACCCGACCGCACCTTCATGATGCACCGCCTTTCGCTTCGTGGGGCATCTTAAGCGAGGCGGATCAGCGCATTGTTGCTGTTATGAAGTCAATTCGCGCAACATCTCAATCGCTGCGGCCGCGATACCGGTTGTTTTGTTCTTTTTCAGTCGCGAGCCGAGCCGCTGTCATCGTCGGGCCGGCCCGCGTTCGGTTCAGGTCGCGTATGGTGTCACCAGCCGAGTTCGCGCAAGTAAGCCGCGCGGGCGGCGACGCCGGTGTGGGTGAAGTCCGTGAACACGCCATCCACGCCGAGGCGGAAGAACTTCAGATATTCGAGGGCAGGGTCGCCGCGATAGTCGGCCGCGAGATATTTCTTCTCGTTCCGGAACGTGAAGACGTGCACGAACAGGCCGAGCTTGTGCGCGTCGGCGATCACGCTGGTGGCGTCCTGCGTCGAAGCCTCTGCGGTCGATCCCTTGTAGGGCTTGCCGTCGGCGCCAGCGTCCTTCCAGGACGAGATCTTGTACGGCACGATATAGGCCTTCCAAGGACCGACGCCGTCGGCATAGGTCTTGATCTCCGCGAGGCCCGCAGGCGTCAGCATCGCGTCGAAGGTGCGGCTGTCACCTGCAACCGTCCAGTCATACGGGCGGGAATTCGCGATGTTGTTGAGCAGCACCTTGCCGGTCTTGAAGTCGACGCCGTTGCCGTCGACGAGCTGGACCTGCCGCGTTTCCAACCCATGGCTGCGCATGTATTTCAGGCTGCCGGGCTCGAAGCTCTGGACGATGATCGGCGCGTCCTTCGCGTTGAGGCCGTTATCCCTGATGATCTTGATCAGGGCATCCTCGAGCGGATGGCTGCCCGGCGCGCCGCAGCCATTGGCGATGGCCTGGGCGTTGTTCCAGGTCGGGTTCTTGGTTTCCGGATAGACCGCGATGGTCCGGCCCGTCGCCTTGCTCTTGGCCTTGGCGATGTCGATGATGTCCTGGAAACTGATGATCGGAAACTTGCCGTTGAACAGTTTTGGCCGTTCGTTCGCCGCATCATAGGTGGTGCCGGCGATCCACTGCTTCAGCTCGGCCATGGTGAAATCGGTGATCGACCAGTCGTTGGTGTGGTCGTCGCCGTCGACGATCAACGCCTTCAGCACCGATTTGGGATCGGCCGGATCGACGAGATCGATGGGATACTCAGCCGGGCCGCCGCTCGAAGCGGGAGCCTTGACGAGAACGCCGCGCACCGTGCGCTTGCGGGCCGCGACTTCCGGATTGGTCTTCGCGACTTCGGCGACGTTGGTGTTGTCGCCAAGCCACGGGTTGTGACGCGCGACCAGAATACAATCCTTGGTGAGGTGCAAATCCTCTTCGAGCGCGTCCGTTCCGAGATCGGCGGCCAATTCATACGATGCCTCGGTCTCCTCGGGCACCAGGCCGGGCACGCCGCGATGTCCGATCACCAGCGGCATTTTTCCATCGACGGTGAGAAAGGGTTTGGCACCGGCCGGCGCCGCACCGCTTTGTGCCAATGCCATCGACGGCAGCAGGACCGCCAGTGCAGCCGCACCGAGCAGCATCGCTCCAACATGAACGTTTCGTCGCGAACGAATCTGCATGACGGCCAAGCCTCCATCTTCCATATCGCGTCCGGGCTGGCATGCCGCGGGGGCGAGCCGAATGCGGCCGACGCTGTGGTCTTCTTGTCTCAATCTTCTGACAAGCGGATGACTGTGGTGCGGGAGGGCAGGGCAAAGCGTTGAGACGCGCGTCATTGCCGCTTATGGCCGGGCGCTCCGCCTCAATGCTCGATCCGCACGCTCATGCCGGGTTCGAGGCCGCCGCCCGCGCCGGCGGGGTCGAGACGCAGACGCAGCGTGTTGCGGTCGTGATCGCCGATCACGCGCTCGGCCTGCCAGGTGGCGAACACCCCGAGCGGCCGCATCTCGGTGACGAGCGCCTTGGTCGCGTCGCCGGTGGTGCTGCGTACCACATTCACCGTCTTGCCGATGGCCAGGCCGTTGAGGTGGTCCTCGCGCACATTGAACGAGAGCCATTGCTGGCCCGCCGCCGCGATCGTCAGGATCGGCTGGCCCGCGCGGACGTTCTCGCCCACTTCCGCGGCGATCACGCTGACCACGCCGTCGACCGGCGCGCGCAGCACCATCTTGTCGAGCCGGCGGTCGAGCACCGCGACGGCGGCCGCGGCCGCCTGCACCTGGGCGTCGGCGATGGCGCGCTCTTCCTTGGTCGGTCCCGCCACCGCGGCATCGTAATTGGCTTGGGCAGCGGTCACGCCGGCACGCGCCGCGGCAACGTCGTTCTCGGCCTGGTCGAGCGCCTGCTGGGTCTCGAAATTCTGTCCCGCCAGCGTGCTGATCCGCTTGAGTTGGGTCTCGACATAGTCGAGCCGCGAATTGGCCTTGGAGATCGCGGCCTTCAGGGATTCGACCTGTTCGCGGCGAACGCCGGCATAGACATTGTTGCGGCTCGCGACCGCAGCGGCGAGCGCGGCGCGCGCCTGGTCGGCCTGCGCGGTGAGTTCGATGGCGGAGAGCTTGGCGAGGACATCGCCGGCGTGCACCTGCGCGCCTTTCTCGACCGCGACCGACAGCAGCTGGCCGTTCACCTCCGGCTCGATGCGGACCTCGGTCGAGCGCACCACACCGACGATGGCGGGAGCAGACGTCGCGCGGCTCTCGGCGTAGACCAGCACGCCCGCGACGAGCACGAGCGCGATTGCGATAATGGCGACGCGGCTAGCGTTGGGCATGTTGCTGTCCCCTCTTGAACACCAGTGCGGAGAGCACGGCGAGCACGAAGTAGCCCACGGCCAGGCACCACAGCCTGGCCCAGTCATGCGAGACCTCCCAGATGCTTGCGCCGAGCTGGTTGATCCGCACCAGGCCGTCGATCGCGGAGTCTGCCGGGAACAGGCGACCAAGCGCAGTGGCGGCATCTGGAATGGCCTCGCGCGGCCACGCGAAGCCGGCGGTGAAGAATTGCGGCAGACTGGTTGCCAGCAGCAGGATGGTGGCGTTTTCCGGCCGCGTGAACCAGGCGCCGATCGCCTGTCCTAGGAAGCTCGTCGCCAGCAGGAATACTGTCGCCAGCGCGAAGATCTGCGGCAGATGCCCGAGCGTCGAGAAACCGTAGATCCGCGGCAGCACGATCAGATAAAGCGCCAGTGTCGGCAGATAGATGGTCAGATGGGCGATGCCGCGCCCGAACACACCGGCGAAGGCATTCCCGGCGTTCGCCAGCGCGGTGCCGGTCAGCATCGCCGCTCCGATCAGCAGCGTCTGTTGCAGGATCAGGATGAAGGCTGCCGGGACGATGTAGCTGGCGTAGCCGCCGACCGGGTTGAAGATCGGTTGCAGCAGCACGTTGGCCGGGCTGATGCTCGCCAGCTTTGCCTTGACGAGGCTTCCGTCGGAGCGGGCGCCGCGCGACACCAGCTCGGCTGTCAGCGTGCCGATCGCGGTGGCGACGGCGCTCGCGGTGGACCTGAAGATGAACAGATAGGTGGCGTCGGCATAGACCGGGATGTGCGCGGTCAGGCCCTTGAGCACGTCGCGCTCGGTGCCGGGCGGGATCTGCACGGCGGCAAACGCATTGCCGCGATCGATCACGGTGCGTGCCTCGGCAAGCGTGCGGGCGCGGACCGTCACGCTCAACGTGCCGCTGGCATCCAGCGTCTCGACGACCTGGCGGGAGAGATCGCTGAGATCATTGTCGACGACGGCAATGGGGAGCTTGCGGAGGATCTGGTTCAGATAGGGCTGCGGATAATAGATGCCGTAGACCAGCGGCGCGACGAATAGCAGGCTCAAGGCACTGCGCGTTCCGAGCACCCGCCGCCACTCCGCAACGAACGCGCCGCCGACGCCGCGCGGTGCCGGTTCGACGACGACCGGTTCGGCCGGCCGCGGCGCCACAAACCAGCCGCTGCGCGTCAGGCTCGCCATGCGCAGCCACGCCAGCGCGGCGAACAGCAACGTGAGACCCGCGAGCGCCGCGAACGGCATCGCCGATTCCGAGGCGGGCAATCCACGCGCGGCCTGTCCCATCAGCACCGCCATGTACCAGCGCAGCGGCAGGATCGCGCTCCAGAGCTGCGCGAAGGTGTTCATGCCGATGGTCGGAAAGCCGACACCGGCGTAGCCGAAGGCGGGCGAGGCGATCAGGCCGGCAAGTCCGAGCCCGGTTGCGAGGTCGCGGACCAAGAGCTGCAACAGCGCGCCGAGCGAGAGATAGGCGATGATGAGCAGCGATCCCGCGGCGATCATCAGGAGCGCGTCGCCCTTGAAGGGGATTTGCAGCACGCCCTCCAGCACCAGCGTCTGTGCCAGCATGATCAGGGCAAAGATCACGAACAGCGGCGCCAGCTTGCCGGCGAGGGCTGCGACCGGATCGCCGCCTGCGCTTTCGAGCCAGGCCCGCGCGTCGCGGCGGCGGAATTCGGAGCCGACGGAGTAACCGGCGGCAAGCGTGATCACCACGTGGATGATGGTCGGCAGCAGTGCACGCAGCAGGAACTGGGCGTAGTTCTTCTGCGGGTTGACCAGTGCGATGGTCTCGGCGCTGAGCGTTCCCATCGACGCCGGGGCAGGCGCGGCGCGGTTGGCGGGCGCGGCGGCGGCCGCAGCAGCCGACAGGGCATCGTTCAGGCCGGACGAGGCGATGCCGGCCGCGGTGAGGAATTGCTGGTTGTAGAAGCCGACGACCTGCGGGCGGCGATCCGCCTTCAGGTCGCGTTCGAAATTCGGCGGGATGAAGATCGCCGAGATCGCCTTGCCGGAGCGGATGTCCTGCACGGCGGTCGACAGCGAACCGGAATCATCGACGATCCGCAGGCTCGGCGACGCCGCGACATGTTGGGTCAGCGCGCGCGAAGTATCCGATTTGTCGGCGTCGACGATGGTGACGCCGAGGCCGCGGATCACCGGTTGGCTGAACACCGCCGTGAGCACCACGAAGGCGAACAGCGGCACGCCGAAGATCAGCAGCAGCGCCACGCGATCGCGCAGCAGCCAGCGGCACTCGCGCTGCGCGACCAGCCAGAAGCCGGGCTTCGAGGCCAGCCTCATTGGCGCGTCTTCCAGTCGAGATAAGCGCTCATTCCCGGCCGCAGCTCGGGCACCGGCTGAACCGGATAGGCGCGGATCGAGAATGTCCGCAGATCGAAATCGCCGGTGGCGCGGGTCGCCCGCCAGCTCGCATATTCGCCCTTGGTCGCGATCAGCTTGACCTCGACCGTGACATGGCGATCGTCGAGCGCCGGAATCCGGACGTCGAATTTGTCGCCGACCTTGAGCCCCTTGACCAGATCCTCACGCAGATCGAAGTGGATCCACAGATCGGCCAGATTGATCAGCGTCACGAGCGGCACGCCCGGCGAGACGAACTCACCCGGCTCGACATTGCGCTGGTAGACCTGCGCGGCGACCGGCGCGTAGACCGCGAGCTGATCGATCACCGACTGGACGCTCTGAATGTCCGCTTCGGCCTTCTCGACGTTTGCCTTCGCGATCGCACGTTCTTCCTTGGTGTAGCCGTTGACCGCCTGCTCATAGGCCGATTTGGCCTGGTCGAGCCCGCGCTCGGCCTCGTGCAGCGCATCGGTGGTCTGGTCGAGCCGGGCCTGCGGCGCGTTGCCTTGCTCGGTCAATGTCTTGGCGCGGTCGAAGGTCTTCTGCGCCAGCACCTGCGCTGCTTGCGCGCGCTCCATCTCCGCCTTGCGCGCGGCGATGGTTTCGACCCGCGTTCCGACCAGCACATTGGCGAGCTGAGCGTCGGCGACGGCCTTGGCGGCCCGCATCTGGTCCTGTTTTGCGAGCGTCTCCGGATTGTCGATGCGCACCAGCACGGCGCCTGAGGCCACGTTCTGGCCGCGTTCGACCGGGATGTCCTTGACCCGTCCGTCGACGCGCGCCGCGATGTCGAGCCGGGTCGCATCGACCTCGCCCTGCACCAGCAGCGGCTCCGGCCGCAGCAGATAATAGACCGACAGCGCAATGATGACGGCTGCGACGAGGCCGACGACGATGGCCGGCATCCGCGTGGCCGGGTGCGCGGTCTCCTGTTGTGGTGCAGTGGCCGGTGTGGGCGGGCTGTGGCTCTCGTTACCGGAAGGCGACACGTCCATGGCGACCCCACATTGGCTTGCAACCCAGTCATTCACTATGGCGTGGATGTTAGACCCTGCCAACCACGGTGGCGTGTCCGAATTTGCCTCGATTTGTCCGGTTCCGAATGCACGGCGTAGCCGTCGCGGGCGATATCGCATTTCGATGGTTCGCATCGGTCCGCGCTTGGCGCAGCGTGCGAACAAGTCGGCGTTACCGGCCGCGCATGATCGCACCGATCACACGGACATTTGAAGCCGCGCGCCCGAATAAATCGCATCCGATTAAATCGGGATACTTGAAGCGCGGCCGCGCCATGCCTTTATCAGGCGCGAACGAATTAATCGTATGCGATATAAATCGCGGGAGCGTGATCATGGCTACCAGGATTTCTCACGTCGTCACGGCGTTCAAAACCATCGCGCTGGCTGCGGCGCTGTCCGCTGTCGTTGCCACGGCAGCCTCGGCGCAGGCCGCGATCTCCGAGCCGGCCGCCTATCAGGCGCTGTATCCCTATCGCGACGTGCTCAACAATGGCGCGCCGACGCCGGCGGCGCGGCTGGTGCTGGAGCCGCCCGCGGTGCTGCAAGCGCTGCAAGCCCAGGAGAGCGGCATCGGTGTCGTCCGTACGCCGCGCCACAGGTCGCATCGTGCCGGCCGCTAAAGGTGCTCGCGTGCCTGTGATTGAATGATGTCGATCATGCCATTGATCGCGGGCGCGCCTCGATTACGTCGAATAAAGAGACTTCCCTGACCACGGAGAGATGCAATGACCAAGCAGATCAATGACCTCTCGAGGTACTATCGCTACGAGCTCGTGCACGGCGACCATGCCGATTTCATCGCCTATCAGCGCAATCTGGGCGACGGCGTCTGGCAGACGTATGCGACCTGGATGATCCCGGGCGCGAGCGGCGAGTAGCCCGGCCGACGCGGCGATCACGCGCAGGAGGACAAGAAGAACGCGCCCGGCGGGGCCGGGCGCGTTCTGGTTCTCCTATCGGGAGCCGGCCACGGACCGCGGCCGGCGCGTCAGCTCACTTCACCAGTGGACAGCCGCCCTTGTCGAGCGGGCGGAACGCCTCGTCGCCGGGCACGGTGGCGATCAGCTTGTAGAGGTCCCACTCGTTCTTGGATTCCTCGGGCTTCTTGGTCTCGAACAGATACATGTCGTGCACCATGCGGCCGTCGATCCGGATATGGCCGTTCTTGGCGAAGAAGTCGTTGATCGGCGTCTTGCGCATCTGCTCCATCACCTTCGGCGCTTCGTCGCTGCCGATCGCCTCGATCGCCTTGAGGTAATGCATGGTCGCCGAATAGAGCCCGGCCTGGATCATAGTCGGCATGTGGCCCACCTTCTCGTTGAAGCGCTTCGAGAAGGCGCGGGTCTCGTCGTTCATGTCCCAGTAGAAGGCGTCGGTGACGATCAGGCCCTGCGTTGCCTTCAGGCCCAGCGCGTGGGTGTCGGTGATTTCCATCAGCAGCGCGATCATCTTCTGCCCGCCCTGGGTCAGGCCGAATTCGGAGGCCTGTTTCAGGGCGTTGGTGGTGTCGCCACCGGCGTTGGCCAGCGCCACGACCTTGGCCTTGGAGGCCTGGGCCTGTAGCAGGAAGGACGAGAAGTCCGACGAGTTCAGGGGATGCCGGACCTCGCCGAGCACCTTGCCGCCGCTTTCCTTGACGACGTTGGCGGCGTCGCGTTGCAGCGCCATGCCGAAGGCGTAATCGGCGGTGACGAAGAACCAGGTGTCCTCGCCGCGCTTCACCATCGCCTTGCCGGCGACGTTCGACAGCGCATAGGTGTCGTAAGTCCAGTGCACCGTGTTGGGCGAGCAGGCCGGGCCGGTGATGTCGGAAGAGCCGCCGCCGGAGTTGATGTTGATCTTGTTCTTCTCGCGCGTCAGCGCCGAGATCGGCAGCGCCACCGAGGATGTCGGCACGTCGAGGATCGCATCGACCTTCTCGTTGTCGTACCAGTTGCGCGCGATGCTGACGCCGACGTCAGGCTTGTTCTGGTGATCGGCCGCGACCACCTGCACCGGCTTGCCCTTCACCTTGCCGCCGTAATCGGCGACCGCCATCTCGACGGCGGCGACCGAACCCTTGCCGGTGGCGTCCGCATAGAGGCTCGACATATCGGTGAGCACGCCGATCTTGACGACGTCGTCGGAGATCTGGGCGTTGGCTGCGGTGCCGGAGGCCGCAAGCGCGAGGCTGGCCGCGGCTGCGGCCAAGAGCAGTTTCATCGTGTTCTCTCCCTGTTTTTCGTTCGGGTCGCTTCCACGGGGCACCTTCTATCCGGTGCGGCAAGCTGTCGCAAAGACGACTTTTTGGGCATGGTGAAGGGGCGGGACCGGGCGGAGTGCCTTCGACCTCGTCCCGTCCGTCAGCGCGCGAGGGGGGCGCCGCCGGTCAGAGCGCCGGCAGCGCGGTGACGGCGGCCTTGATGGTGCCGTCGGTTTCCACGATCACCCGCAGCGTCTTCGAATCGAAGGCGATGCCGGCGAGGCGGATGCTGTTGACGTCGGCATCGACGCGGATGCCTTCCTCGTTCTTTTGCAGGTCGGCGATGGCGCTGGCGATCTTGCGCTGCGCATTGGTGGCAAACGGCTTCAGGTCGACCACCAGCCGGTCGGCCAGCGCCTGCTGCATGTGCGGGATCGCCGCGCGTGCGGCGGCGCCGAGCAGGCCGAACGCGGCCTCGGATTCGACCGCCAGCTCGACATCGGCCAGCCGCAGCGTCTGCGCCTGCTCGTCGAGCCGCGGCCGGCCCCAAATGTGCACGGTCGCCTCGGCGCCGAAGCCGAAGAAGCTCTTTTTTTCCTTGGCGTGCACCAACAGCGAGATCAGCAGCCGGTCGCCGGAGGCGGCGATGCTCGCGCTCTTGACGGTCACGTCGACCGGACCGGAACCGTCCTCGGGGAAGGTCTTGCCCTTGAGCTGGGCCTCGACCAGCTGGGTCAGCGTGGTGAAGGACATGTCCACCGGCAGGCCGACCGAGACCTGGCTCGGCATCGGCGGCACGATCGAGAGCTTGTCGGGGAACGGGCAGGTCGGGGTGGTTTGTGTCTCGGTGATCCGGGTCTCGGCCTCGATTCCCATTGTCAGGATCAACGACGAGGCGTCGACCTTCGGCTGCGCTGCGATCGCGCGGGTCGGCCGCAGCTCGAGCCACATCGGCGGCATCGACGCGGTGCCGCCGGTGCCTTGCAGCGGGATCGAGCGGCAGGCCTTGGCCCATTGTGCGCGCGCTGTGTTCTGGAACAGCGGGTCATTGTGCAGTCGCGCCTCGACCGCGGAAATCTGGTCGGCGACGGCCTTGTCGATGACCGGCTTGACCTGGGCCGGCACGCTGATGCGGACGCCGGCGGCCGACAGGCTGGTGTCGCCGAGATTGACCTGCGCCTGCAGGTTCGGCTCGATCCGCCAGGACGCGCCGAGCTTCGGCCGTGCGGTCAGCGTGACGTTGCCCTTGATCTCGGCGTTGGCGTTGATGTTCTTGATGTTCACGGCGCCAATCTGCTTGGCGACATTGCCGCCGAGCAGGCTGCCGAGTGCGTCGGTGACCGCGCCGGTCGCCTTCGCGGACAGCGAGCCGGTGACCTTGAGCGTGCCGTTGATCGGGGTCGTCAGCGTCAGCACGTCCTGCGCACCGGTGGCGGCGATCGGGCCGCGCGACGCGGTCCAGCCGATGTCGGCATTTTGCAGGATTTGCTGGACCGGATTGTCGGCCTTGCCGCCAAAAGTCTTCGGTGCGCCGCGTTCGGCGGCATCGCGGATCGCTGCCAGTGCGACCGAGACTTGCGCCACGACCGTCGAGGAGCGCGGCGCCGTCGGCAGCGGCGGCAATTGCGCGAGCTGCGGCTTCTGCAAGGTGGCGCTCGGCGCCAGCCAATCCATGGCCTTGAGGCTGATCGCGAACGAGACCAGCACCACGGTGATCCCGAGCGCGATGGTCCTTGGATGCATCGGTAGACGCATCATTCCCCCGGATGAAAATCAACTTTGACGGGTTGTACAGGCCCCCCGAGCAGGGCGCCAGTGTGGCCGGATCAAGCTGGTTCGGGGGCACAGTGCCGCCGCCGCCCCGATCTTGACGGGGACGTTAACGATTGTGAACGCGACAACGGCCCCGGCGGGGTGCCGGAGCCGTTGTCTGAGCCTTGGAGGAGGCTTGGGGAAGTCGGGTTTTTGTCAGCGGACGGCCGTGCCGAGGTCGGCGCGGCGGTCGGTCATCGGCAGCACGATCACCTTGGTACCGACGCTGACCCGTGAATAGAGGTCGGTGACGTCCTCGTTGGTGAGCCGCAGGCAGCCGGAGGAGACGTGGGTGCCGATCGTCTCCGGCGCGTTGGTGCCGTGGATGCGGTACACGGTGCCGCCGAGATACATCGCGCGGGCGCCGAGCGGGTTGCCGGGGCCGCCGGCCATGTGGCGCGGCAGATAGGGCTGGCGGGCGATCATTTCCGGCGGCGGGGTCCAATCCGGCCACTCCGCCTTCTTGGTGATGGTCTGGGTGCCCGACCAGGTGAAGCCGTCGCGGCCGACGCCGATGCCGTAGCGCATCGCCTGGCCATTGCCGAGCACCAGGTAGAGATAGGTGTGCGGGGTATCGATGATGACGGTGCCGGGCGCCTCGCGGGTCGGATAGGCGACGACCTGGCGGCGGAGCCGGGCGGGCAGTTCAACCGAGCGGTCTTCCTCTTGCGCCTGCGGCATCGACTGCACCGGCGGCTGCACCGCCTCGGTCGGCGGCGTCAGGATGAAGGGGAAGATCGGCAGCGGCGCGGCCGCGGCGGAATTCGAGAAAGCGACGGTGCCGATCGCCAGCGCGCCGAAGGCGGCGGCAGCGAGACGTGCGTTCAGCTTGATGGAATTGAACATTGTCGACCCCTGTTGTTTGCGCCCTGCGCGCCAGTTCCGGCGCGTCGTTGGCCCAAACCAGTACAGGCGAGGCGTTTCAGGACGTTTGCACGAAATCGCCAAAATGGTTTCGTGCCGTTAGGGATTTGTTTCGTGCGTGTTTCGTCGAGGGTTAAGGGCAGGTTGCCGGAGCGCTGTGCCGCATCAGGACATCGATCTCGGCACGGCGCTTGCTGTCCGACAGGCGTGGTTTGGAATGGAGTGGAATCATGCCAGCGCCTTCGATCGGGAGCATGCTGGATCGGCAGAAGGGCTTTGGTCCCGGGTTCGATTTTCTCCGCGTTGCACTCGCGATTTCGGTCGTCGCCGGGCATACGCCCTATGTCGCCACCGGGCGCGGCGATTCCGATCCGACGTGGATCCTCTGGTTTCCTCAATTTGCGATCCTGGTGATGTTTTTCGCGCTGAGCGGGTTTCTGATCGCCGCGAGCGGGCTGCGGCTCAGCGTTAAGGAATTTCTGATCAACCGCGGCTTGCGGATCATTCCGGCGCTGGCGGTGGAGATCGTGCTGTCGGCGTTGATCCTCGGGCCGATCTTCACGACGCTGCCGCTCTCCGACTATTTCACCAGCGCCGGCACCTGGAGATATTTCACCAACGTCGTCGGCCTGGTGAACTACACGCTGCCGGGCGTGTTCAGCGGCAATCCCGCGCCGGAGGTCAACAGTTCGCTGTGGACCGTGCCGTTCGAATACGGCTGCTACGCGGTGATGGCGGTCATCATGGCCCTGGGGCTGCTGCGCAGACCGGGCCTGATCGTGTCCGGCGTCGTACTGCTGGTGGGGCTCGGCCTCGCGCTGACCTTCACGGGGCACGTCGCTGCTCCTTCCCAGCTGCCTGCCGGCGTCGCGGGCACGTTGCATGACAAGATCTTCAGCACGGCGCTGTTTCTCGGGCGCGGTGCGAAACTGCCGGTCGCCTGCCTGCTCGCAATCGCGGCCTATCTCTACCGCGACCGCATTCCCTATGACGGGCGCATTCTCGCCGCCTGCTGTGCGCTGTGTCTCGGCGCCATACTGCTCGGGCCGGCGGCATGGATGACCCAGCCCGTCCTCAATGCGGTCATCGCGCCGGCGCTGGTCTATATCACCGTGTTCCTCGGGGTCTCCAATCTGCCGCGGCTGCCGCTGTTCTCGAACGGCGACTATTCCTACGGCATCTATCTGTACGGCTTCCCGATGCAGCAGGTGGTGAAAGTGTGGCTGCCGAATGCGTCGCTGACCGTCCAGTTCACCGTCGCGCTGGTGCTGATCACGGCGTTCGCGGCGTTCTCCTGGCACTGCATCGAGAAACCGGTCCTGAAGCTGCGCCGCCATTTCTCCTTCGTGGCACGCCAGCGGCTCGAGCCGGACGCGATGGGCACACCGCTCGAAGGGATCGGGCCGCTCGTCGTCAGCGTGAGCGGCAGCCGGAGCGCGCGATCCTGCTGACGCGAAGCAACAACGCCGGCACCGTTCAGAGGTGGACGTATCCGGCCAATCCGTCCCACAGCAGCTTGGCCGCGGTGACGACGAGGATGGCATAGCAGAGCCGGTAGAGCGCGCGCTGGTCGAGCCGTTCGTGCAGCCGCCATCCGGCCCAGACCCCGACCGGCACGGCCGGCACGCACAGCGCCATCAGCACCCACAGGCTGCGCGACGGCGTGGCGAGCACGAGCCATGGACCGGCCTTCAGCAGATTGCCGACCGTGAAGAACAGGCTGGTGGTGCCGGCATAGAGCGCCTTCGACATGCCGAGCGGCAGCAGATAGATCGCAAGCGGCGGCCCGCCCGAATGCGCGACCATCGTGGTGACGCCGGAGGAGAGGCCGGCGAACGTCGCCTTGAGCGTCGAGCGCGATTGCTGCTTGATCTCGCCGCCGCTGAGAAACCACAGCGCAGCGAACACCAGCGTCACCACGCCCATCACGATCTCGACCGCATGCCGGTCGAGATCGCGCAGCGCGAAATAGCCGAGGCCGATGCCGACCACGAGCGCGGGCAGCAACATTGCGAGGTCGACGCGCGACCACGTATTGGGGCGCCAGAACCGCAGCGCGGTGAGATCCATGACGACGAACAACGGTGCGAGCAGGGCGCCCGCCGCGATCGGATCCATCGCCAGCGAGAGCAGCGGGATGCCGACGATGGCAAAGCCGCCGCCGAATGCACCCTTCATGAAGGCGATCAGGAACACGCCGGCCAATGCCACCGCGAGCACGTATGGTGCAGGCAGGTCTGACATGATGGCGGCGATCATCTTGGTGTCGTGGCTGGCGTTGCGATTGCCGCAACATGGCGGTGCGTCCATCCGCACGCAATCCAAACATTGCTCTCGGTGCAATCGAAGCCGGCTTGCTTGCGATATCGAGCTTCGCTCCCTGCGCGACGGCCGGCTCTTCGGTCGAAACCGCTCTAGCCGGCGCGCATCCTCGGTACACCCGGCCGGTCGCCGCTGATCGCGGCGCGGCGGTCGGCGACGGCGTGATGGAATTGCTCGAGCGTCAGCCCGATCACCGAGAGGTCGCCTTCCTCGATCGCGCCGTCGTCGTAGCAATCGAGCGCCTCGCGCAGCAGCGCGTCCGCATCGCCCTGCATCGCCGCGAGCTGTTCCGGCGTCTCGGCGCCGCGCACCCGCGCGATCAAGGTCAGCAGATCGTCGCGGTGGCTGATGTAGTGCTCGCGCTCGTCGCGCTTGAGGTAATGCCGCAGCCAGGCGCCGGCCGATCCGAGGCCGGAGAGCAGCAGGATGCTGCCCCAGATGTAGTCGGAGTATTTTTCGAGGAAGGTGCGCTCGGTGCCGTCGATATAGGCGGCCGCGCCTTGATGCGCCGGCAGCGCGGCGTCCTTGTCGGTGTCGGGCTTCTCGATCTTGGCCGCGGCCGGTATGTCGCGGGCGACCTGGAGGCGCTGCGTGAACAATTGCCGGTCGAGCGTGCCGACAGTTGCTTCGTTCAGCGCATGCTGCGCGATGATCAGATGGTTGACGCCGACGGTCTCGACCTTGTCCTCGGGGCGCGCCGGCGACGACGAGAAGATGCTGCCGGCGATCTCCTCGGATTCGTAGCGCGGATGCTTCTGCGCGATCGCTTCCGAGACGTCGATGGGGAGGAATACCGGTTCGCCGCGTGCGGCGGCGGTCGCGGTGATCGCGTCCGACGTCACCTTGCTGTCGAGCGGGCCGACGGTCATGTAGGCATCGAGCGAGGGATCGCGCGCGAGGTCGGCGATCTTGTTGAGTGCGAACTGGCCGATCGTGACCTTGTCGGGGTTGACGCCGGACTCGGTCAGGATCACGCGCAGCAACGTGACGTTGGCCTGGGTGCTGCCGACCACGCCGACCTTGTGGCCGGCGAGATCGCTGACGCTCTTGATCCTCGCCGAGCGCCGCGTGCCCTTGGCGCCGGTGGGCGCCCACAGCACCACGACATTCTTGCGCAGGATCGCAACCGACTCGGCGCTGGCCGGCAGATCGAGATCGCCGCGCACCACCGCGAGGTCGACCTTGTTGGCGGTGAACAGCGCGATGCTTTCGGCGGCGCCCTGTGTCGTGATCGGCTTCAGCCGCACCGAGCTTCCCTCGCGCGCAAACGCCTGCGCGAAACCCTGGATGAGCTTGACGTCGTCGCGGCCGGTCGGGCCGACCGCGATCGTGAGCGTGACCGGACGCAGTGCGTAGAACAGTGTGCCTGCGGCGGCGCCGAACACGAAGATGCCGGTCGCAAGGACCAGGAGCGACGAGTTTCGCCGTCTGAGCCTGCGGCGCGCGCTGCCGGGGTTTTCGCTCTGCTCTGACATCTGGTTGTCATCTTACACGAAAAACCGGGCGTTTGCCGTGAAAAACAACCTAACATTTCGATGACGTCATACGTTTGAAACATCCATGTCAGAACGTCGTGCGAGCAGAATCGACAATTAACGATTTGGATCTCCTGCAATGCGCATACTCGTTGCGACCGATGCCTGGCATCCGCAAGTCAACGGCGTGGTCCGGACGCTGACGTCGCTTGCGCGCAGCGCCGCGACCCTCGGCGCCGAGATCGAATTCCTCACCCCCGACGGTTTCCGCTCGGTCGGCGTGCCGACCTATCCGGGATTGCGGATGGCGCTGCCGAACCGCCGCGAGATCGCGCGCCGGATCGAGGACGCCGCGCCCGAGGCGATCCATATCGCGACCGAAGGGCCGATCGGCTGGGCGGTGCGCGGCTATTGCCAGCGCAACAAGCTCGCGTTCACCACATCGTACACAACGCGCTTTCCCGAGTATGTTTCCGTACGTACCGGCATTCCGGACAGCGTCGGCTACGCGGTGCTGCGCCATTTCCACGCCGCCGGCTCAATGACGATGGTCGCGACCGACTCGCTGCGGTCGGAGCTTGCCGAGCGTGGCTTCCGCCGCCTCGGCTTCTGGACCCGCGGCGTCGATACCAAGATATTCAATCCCGACCAGCCGGCGGTGCTCGATCTACCGCGGCCGATCTTCATGACCATGGGCCGCGTCGCGGTGGAGAAGAATCTCGACGCCTTCCTGTCGCTCGATTTGCCGGGCTCCAAGGTCGTGGTCGGCGATGGCCCGCAAAGGGCGGCATTGGAACAGAAATATCCCGACGCGATTTTCCTAGGCGAGAAGAAGGGGCAGGATTTGACCTCGCACCTCGCCGCCGCCGACGTCTTCGTGTTCCCGAGCCTGACCGACACGTTCGGCGTCGTGCAGCTCGAGGCGCTGGCCTGCGGCACGCCGGTCGCGGCGTTCCCGGTCACCGGCCCGAAGGACGTCATCGCCGACCATCCGATCGGAGCGATCGACAACGATCTGCGCAACGCCTGTCTGCGCGCGCTGACCATGTCGCGCGCAGATTGCCGCAATTTTGCGTTGGAGCGTTCCTGGGAAAACAGTGCGCGTCAGTTCATCGGCAATCTGGCCACGTTGCAGCCGAGCCGCGCGCCGCGGCCCGCCCGCCGCGTCGCCGGCCGCAGTGCGGTTCCGAATTAAACAGCTCAATCGAACGAAAGACGAGAGACTCTCTATGGCTGAAATCATCAAGCTGGGCGCCGACCGTTCCATGGACTTCGACCGCGAAACGGTCGAGCAGGCCTATGACCGCTGGGCGCCGATCTACGACCTCGTGTTTGGCGGCGTGTTCAGCAAGGGCCGGCAGGCCGCGATCCAGGCCACCAACAAGATCGGCGGCCGCGTGCTCGAAGTCGGCGTCGGCACCGGCATCTCGCTGCCGCTCTATGGCCAGAACGTTCGTATCTTCGGCACCGATATCTCCGAAGCGATGCTCGAGAAGGCCAAGAAGCGCGTTGCCGAGCAGGGCCTGAAGAATGTCGAGGGCCTCGCGGTGATGGATGCCGAGAAACTCGAATTCCCCGACAATTCGTTCGACGTGGTGATGGCGCAGTACGTGCTGTCCGCGGTGCCTAACCCGGAAGCCGCGATGGACGAGTTCGCGCGCGTGGTGCGGCCCGGCGGCGAATTGATCATCCTGACCCGCGTCAGCGCCGATGCCGGCGTGCGTCGCTTCATCGAGCAGACGCTACAGCCGGTGGTGCGTCCGCTCGGCTTCCGCACCGCCGAGTTCGCCTGGTCGCGCTATACCAAATGGCTCGCCGGCGCGAACGGCATGGAGCTCGCGGAACGCCGCTTGATACCGCCGCTCGGTCACTTCTCGCTGGTCCGCTTCCGCAAGGTGGACGTGGCCAAAGCGGCCTAAGCGCCCACTGCGGCGGCCGATCGTGGCCGCCATCCCCTCCGGGTAAGCCAGCGCACTGCGCATCGCCAACCCGGAGGCCACTCCCTCGGCCTCATCCTCCCGCGTCGCGGCAACGGCGCCGGATGAGGCGAGACCAAGCTCCGGTTGCGTCAAGGCGTCGCTGCGCATTGTCATATGTCATTATGATGATGTCACACGCGATACATCGAATCCCTGTAAATCCTGTCCCGAAAGATGTTGGGGGAACCAATGATCAAGAACTTCCTGCAAGAGCTTCGTACCCAGCGCTGGGATGACCATCGCTTCTACCATCACAGCCGGATCAACCAGAGCCTGCACTTCGTCAGCGCGCTGAGCTTCCTGTTCGCCTATGTGATGCTGTTCTTCGATCCGGTCGTGTCGGCGCTGGTCGGCTGGCTGGTCTCGATGACCTCGCGCCAGGCCGGTCACTTCTTCTTCGAGCCGAAGGGTTATGACCACGTCAACCAGGCGACCCACGAGCACAAGGAAGACATCAAGGTCGGCTACAATCTACAGCGCAAGGTCGTGCTGATGGCGATCTGGGCGCTGTCGCCGATGGTGCTGTACTTCGATCCGACGCTGTTCGGTCTGTTCAAGCCGTGGGTCACGATGGGTGACTTCACCCGCCAAGTCGCCAAGATCTGGCTCGTGGTCGGTATCGGCGGCCTCTTGTTCCGCACCGTCCACCTGTTCTTCATTCGCGACGTCGAGACCGGTCTGGTCTGGATGACCAAGATCGTCACCGATCCGTTCCACGACCTGAAGCTCTATCACAAGGCGCCGCTGTTCCTGATGAAGGGTGAGCTGATCGATCCGGGCCTCGAGAAGCACGTCAAGCACGCCTGATCGTTTGCTTCCAGCGTCTTCAAATTTGCGTCATGCCCGGGCTTGTCCCGGGCATCACCGTTCTTAGGGCTATGCAACAAGACGGCTTCGCGTTGAATCACTCTGTCCGCGCACTTCGTTCACTTCGCCCCGCTTGCGGGGAGAGGTCGGATCGCATCGATAGATGCAATCCGGGTGAGGGGAGCTCACCGCGAATCCATCCGTTACCGACAATGTGGAAAAAGCCCCTCACCCCAACCCTCTCCCCGCAAGAGCGGGGCGAGGGAGCGCGGGAGTCGCGCCAGACCTCAGCGTCCGAACCTCACAGCGACCATCTCCTTGAGGATCTGCCGCTTGATGTTCTTGTTGGTGAGGCCTTCCTTGTGCCACCACCAGCCGTCGCGCTTCATCTTCTCGGCGGCCGCGACGAAGCGGTCGCCGACCTCGGCGAAGTCGGCGTCGGTGTAGTTCAGGGTGAAGATCAGGCGGCCGGTGCCGACCCAGCTCAGTGCCAGTCCCTCGGCGCGCAGATAATATTGCAGCATCCAGTTGTAGCGGGACGGCTCGGTGTAATAGACGGTCCAGATCGACGAGATGTTGCCGACGCGAACCGGCAGGCCGGCGGCCGTGAGGCGGTCGTTGAGCGCCTTGGCGCGGCCATTCCAGGTCTCATCCAGCCCGTTGTAGATCGAGCGGAAGTTCGGGCTGGCGAGCCGGCTCAGGAACTCGTCCATCGCCGTCATCACATAGGGATGCGAGTTGAAGGTGCCGCGGGCGAAGCAGATGTCGGCAGGACGATCATCGCGGAAGCGGCGCATCAGGTCCTTGCGGCCGCACACCACGCCGACCGGAAGGCCGCCGGCGAGGCTCTTGCCGTAGGTGACCATGTCGGCCTTGATGCCGAAATATTCCTGGGCGCCACCGGCGGCGAGACGGAAGCCGACGAACACCTCGTCGAAGATCAGCACGATGCCGCGCTCGGTGCAGACCTCGCGCAGCCTCTTCAGCCATTCGGTGTAGGCGGTGCGGTCGTATTTCGACGAGCGCGACGAATCGACCAGCGCGGAATCGCCGGGCGCGTTGGAGTTTGGATGCAGCGCCTGCAACGGATTGACCAGCACGCAGGCGATGTCCTTGCGGGTGCGCAGCACGTGCAGCGTCTTCTCCGACAGGTCGGCGAGCGTGTAGGTCTCGTGCGGCGACACCGGATTGCCGACGCCGGGCTGCACCTCACCCCACCAGCCGTGATAGCTGCCGGCGAAGCGCACCAGATGCGTGCGCTTGGTGTGGTAGCGCGCCAGCCGCACCGCCTGCATCACCGCCTCGGTGCCGGACATGTGGAACGAGACCTCGTCGAGGCCGGAGAGTTCGGTCAGGCGCTTGACGTTATCGGCGATAACAGGGTGGTAGGGGCCGAGCACTGGGCCGAGCGCGTGCGCCCGCTTCTCACCTTCGGCAATGCACTCCTTGTAGAAGTCGTTGCCGAAGATGTTGACGCCGTAGGAGCCGGTCAGGTCGTAGGACACATTGCCGTCGACATCGGTGACGGTGACGCCGCGCGAGGCTTCCACGAAGGCCGAGGTGCCGAGATGCTCGCGCACCAGGCGGCTGTACTGGAACGGCACCCGGTAGTTCTCGGTGAATTGCAGGTCGGAGATGCGTTCCGTCACCTCGGCGGTGAGCGCGCGGCCCTTGGGGTAGCGATCCTGGTAGAGGCCGGCGAGGCGAAAGAAGCCGTCCTGTCGCTGCATCGCGATGTCCTTCGGCGCGCCGTCGGAGCAGAAGAACTCGTCGATGTCGAATTCGTAGTGCGGGACCATGCGCGCGACCATCTTGGACATCTTGGAATGTCCGGTCAGCGAGCGGTGCTTGGCACGCGACAACGCGATGCGGGCCTGAATCTTGGGGAAGGCTGCGGCGGCGCCGGCAAGTGCGGCGGCGGACAGCGAGAGAATCGGAAGGGATGTTTCCATGACAGAAGCGCTAGCCTCGGCACCTAACAAATTCATGACAGTCAAGGGCCTGATCTCGGCATTCACCCAGCAGGAGGACCTCAATTTCCTGCTGACCAACCGGATTCCACGGGCTGCGGTGACCCGCTTCATGGGCTGGTTCTCCAAGGTAGAGAACCCGCTGGTGCGGGACGCCTCGATCGCCTGCTGGAAGTTGTTTTCCGACCTCGACCTGTCGGAAGCCAAGAAGACCGAATTCAAGAGCTTGCACGATTGCTTTACCCGCGAGCTGAAGCCCGGCCTGCGCCCGGCGGTGGCCGATCCCGCCATCATCGCGAGCCCGTCGGATGCGATCATCGGCGCGCATGGACGGATTGAGGATGGGCAGTTGTTCCAGGTCAAGGGCGCGCCGTATTCGCTGCTCGATCTGCTCGGCGATCCTGCGCTGGTCGAGCAGCACAGGAACGGCCGTTTCGTCACGCTGCGGCTGACCTCGAGCATGTACCATCGCTTTCACGCGCCGTATGATCTTGCCATCGACAAGGTGACGTTCATCCATGGCGACGTCTGGAACGTCAATCCGATCGCGCTGAAGCGGGTCGAGCGGCTGTTCTGCAAGAACGAGCGCGCGGTGCTGCGCGCGAAACTGTCGACCGGCGAGCTGCTGACCTTGGTTCCGGTCGCCGCGATCCTGGTCGCGAGCCTTCGGCTGCATTTCCTCGACATCACGCTGAATGCGCAGTCGCGGGGGCCGGTTGATTTTCCCTGTGACGCACATGTGAAGAAGGGCGATGAACTCGGCTGGTTCGAGCACGGTTCGACCATCATCGTGCTCGCGCCCGGCAATTTCGAGTTCTGCGACAATGTCGCGGAGGGAACGCGGATCAAATGCGGCGAGCCGCTGTTGCGAAAACCTGTGATGTGATGCGGCTTTGTCCTTCGCGTGTCGTTGTTTGAGCATGATTTGCCCGGAAAACCAGTTTCCAGTTTTCTGGATCATGCTTTAGAATGTTCGGGATCGTCGTGCGACGATCCTAAATCGCAAACCTGATGGATACGTGATGGCGCGGACGCCTGTTCTGGCGGCGGGAGGCATTGTGCTGCGGCGGGAGACACCGCCGCGCTTTGCCGTCGTGCGCCTGCGCAAGCGCAACGAATGGGTGCTGCCCAAGGGCAAGCTCGACGATGGTGAGACGCCGCGCGCCGCCGCCGAACGCGAGGTGTTGGAGGAAACCGGTCACGACGTCGAGGTCCACGAATTCCTCGGCACGCTGGTCTATGATTCAGGCGGGCGCTCGAAGGTGGTGCATTACTGGCGCATGGATGCCGGCGGCAAGCCGGTGCGCGAGTTGATGAGCGACATCAGGGAAGTCGACTGGCTGCCGCTCGATGAAGCCCTCGAGCGCCTGTCGCGCGGCTACGAACGCGCGTTCCTGGAGAATGTTGGCCCGATCGCGTTGCAGGCCGCGGCACACGCCGAGCGCGAGCGGCGCGCGCGCTTGCGCGTTGCTGCCGCGGACCGACGCCGGGCGCGCCTCGCCGAAGAGCCGGCTGCCGATGCGCCTGCGATCGCGGAGCAGCCCGTTGCCGCGGAGATGCCTGCGGCCATTGAAGCGCCTTCGCCTGTTGAGGTGCAACTCACGGCTGAAGCGCCGGATGTCTTGGAGACACCGGCAGTGGATGCCGGACCGGATCAGTCTGCCATGGTGGCGGAACATGCTGCTGTCGATACCGGCGAAGTCGTCGCGACGGGTCGTGTCGTGGCGGCTGCATCCGAACAGACGCCATCATCCGCGCACGAGGCCGAACCGGTCGCGCCGGCCGTCCAATCGATTCCGCGCAAGAACCTGATCGAGCGCGTGCGCGACTGGCTGCGCCGCGCCGCGTGACGCAGCGCGCTTCCAATCAATTGTGACGTTTGTTTTTGGGCGGCGGCTTTGCCGCGCGCGGTGGCGGTGCGCGCCGTTGCTGGAAGGCCGGACGTGCCTGCGCCGCGGGCCGCTGCATGCCGGGACGCGCACCCGGTGCGGCCTGCTGCATGCCGGGACGCATCTGGCCAGGAACCGGCTGCGCCGTGCCCTGCCGCGGCCCGCCCGGTTGCGCTTGCTGTCCCGGCTGTCGCACGCCGCCCGGCTGTTGTGTGCGACCGGGTTGCAGGCCGCCTTGACGGGCCGGCGACTGTTGTCCGCCGGGCTGCGTCGCGCCGCCTTGACGCGTCGGCTGTTGCCCCGCGGGCTGCTGTCCGGCCGGCGTCTGGACGCCGGGCGCGTGCGGCAGCGTGGTGCCGCCGGGTTGTCCGGGCAGCGCGTGCTGTGCGGCGCCTTGCTGCTGGTTGCCCGGCTGCTGCTGCGAGCCCTGGCGGCCCGGCGTGCCGGGTTGCTGCGGCTGGCCGGGACGGTTTTGCTGACCGGGCTGCTGCAATTGGCCCGGACGATTCTGCTGACCCGGCTGCTGCGGACCGTTGCGGTTCTGGCCCGGCAGGCCGTTCTGGCGCTGCGGGTTCGGTTGCACCGGCTGGCCGCGGTTCGGGTACGGCGCGGCCGGATTGGCGCGGCGGAAATCGGGATTGGCTCTGCGGAAGTCGCGCTGCTCGGTCACGACCTGGCGACCCAGCGTCTGCGTGGAATGCACCGCGCGCACGAAACCCTGGTCACGCGTCATCTGTTGCGGCGAGATGGTCAGCGGCACCGCGGCAAAGCGTGCGCCGCCGGTGCCCGGACGAATCGCAAAGCCGCTGGCGCCGCGCGTCAGCACGCCGAGCGAGGCGCCGCTACGGTCGTTGACCTCGATGCGCCCGACATGTCCGTCCGCGTCCGGATACAGCTTGATGCCGACATTGTTGCCGGTCGCATTCGCGCCTTCCGGCACCTCGACAAGGCCTGTCGTACCGCGGATGCCGAGCGTCGCGGTCGGTGTCGAGATCTTCATGTTGCCGGTCTTGGCGACGGCGGCGGCGACGAACGCCGCCGTTCCCTTGGCGACGTTGAACAGCGCGCTGTTCTGCTGGCCGCCATCCTCATAGACATAATTGTCGATCGTGATTCTGGCGTTGGCGCGCAGGTTGAAGGTGGTGCCGTCGTTGAAGGTGATGCCGAGCGAGGAGGTCGCCGACGTTGCGACATCGTCATTGGCAAAGATGTCGTCGCGGATTTGCAGCGGGGTCGTGGTGTTGTTGCGCGTGACCGTGGCGGTGCCCGTCAACGTCGCGACGTTGCCGATCGGCTCGGGCGCTGCGGCCTGGGGTGCCGCGGCCGGCGCAGCGGTTGCGGGCGCCGCCGGTGTCGCGCCCGGCGCCGGGGCAGGTGAGGGGCGCGGCGCAGGTTGCGCTTGCGCGAGCTGCGTCAGTTGTGGCGCGGCATCGGCCGTTGCATGCCACCCCATCGTGACGCCGGCACCAAGCAAAAGCGCAAAAAGGAAGGCGCGGCGCATCACCATCGATTCCCCGGAGGCTAGGGTGACCGGCAATTGAGCCGCGTCAGGCTGAATGCCGAATGAACGGTCCTGCCTTGTTGTCATGGCGGTCCGGAACGTTCAAGCACCGCGTCCTCCTGTGGAAGGCGCGGTGCTCGATGGCGTGGAACGGGTCTCGTCAGCCGCGTTGGTGCGGAGCGATCAGTAGGACGGCCGGGTTTCAGCGCTTCTTCGTGCGCACGGCAAAATGGTTTCGTCGCGCGCCGGTTTGCTTCGTTAACCCCACGCCGAGGGCAATGTCGGCGCCTACGGTGTCGCCGTCACGGGCGTCCCCTCCAGCGCGAGCACGGCCTCGCGCTGGGCGTCCGGCATGGCGCGGATCCTGCGCCTCGCCATCAGGCGCAGCGCGGCGAAGCCGCCGAGGAACACCACGACCTTGCTGACGATGCCGAAGACCGGCATCACGACTGCCCAGGTGGTGACCTCGCAGGTCAGCGCGACGAAGGCGTTCACGGCGGCCGAGACGAACATCAGCCCTGCCCAGACGTAACCGACGATGATCGCGACATCGGGGACGACGGTGCGCGCGATCTCGGGAAGATAGCGGTTGAGCCAGCCCGGCTGCAGCATCACGACGCCGATGATCGCGTAGATCACGCTCGGCTTGAACAGCACGAAGCGTGGATCATGGGTCAGCAGCGTGGCGGTGCCGGCGGCGACCACCAGGAACAGGCTCAGCCACTCCATGGTGTCGATCGTCTTGCCGCGCACGACCTGAATGCCGATCTGCGCGACACCGAATGCGATGCCGAGGCCGACGGACAGCGCAGTGTTGTGGGTCAGCAAGAACAGAACGAGAAAGACCAGGGTCGACGCCAGGTCGAGCGCCAGCAGCCTTGCTGCGGTGAGGAAATGCTTCATGTGCCGTCAAAACTCCGCTGTCCGCGTCGCGCCGCCGCGTTGTCGGCGCATGCGCCGGCGCAAACTAGGCGGATCGCGCGGACGAAAGCCTATCGATTTCCGAAATCGAGGAGCGAATTCTCTCCCGGAGCCGGGGATTCCACCTGGTCATTGGATGGCGCGGCAGCCCGGCGGCGAAATTCGGTCGGCGTCAGCCCGGTGTCCGCCTTGAAGGCGCGGTTGAACGGCGCCAGCGACTGGAACCCGGCATCGAGCGCGATCGTCAGCACCGGCACCTCGGCCTGGCTGGCGTCGCCAAGCGCCGCCTTGGCCTCGTCGAGCCGGTAACGGTTGAGGAAGGCGTTGAAGTTCCGGTGACCGAGCCGGTCATTGATCAGCGTGCGCAGCCGGTACTCGGGCATGCCGAGCCTGACCGCCAGCACGCCGATGGTCAGACCTTCCTGCCGGTAGGTCCGCTCGGTCGCCATCAGGCGCTTGAGGTGATTGAGCGCCACCTGGTCGGACGCCGAGCGGCCGGCATCCGCGAGCGGCGCGGCGGCGCGGGCTGGCTGGCCACTGCCGGCATGGGCAACTACCGGCCGGCTCTCGGGCGGATCGAACAGCATCATCCAGATCGCGATCAGCGCGAATGCCGCAAGGGCGAGCGCGGCGCTGAGGTTGACGGAGCGGGCCGGAAGCGCTGCCCAACCTGCGGCGGCGGCGAACGTCATCTGAAGGCCGATGCCCACCACCAGCGCGATCAACAGCCGGCCGCGCGCCGTCGTCACCGCGGTGCGCCATCCCTTCGGTAGCTGCGCCATGCCGAGCAGCGCGAACACAATCGTCGCCAGCGCCAGCGTGCGGCCGCAGCTTGCTCCGAGACCGGGTGGCATCGCCCAGCCGCCATAGCTCACGACATGGCTCACGACGCCGAGGCCGGCGACCAGCATCCATACGGCCGCGTGCCAGGGCCGCAGCGCAAACCGCTCGTCGAACATCGCGCGCGCCCACAGCCAGAACACGACCGGAGAACCCATCGCGAAGGCAACGAATGGTGAGCTCCAGCCGAATGACGAAGCGGGAAAGAACGGCGCCGTCGTAATCGCGTAGGCCGCACCGGCCGCGCCCATCGCAGCGCCGAGGCTCGCGGCGCGGTGGACTGCCGCATAGCGCAACAGCAGCATCGCGCAAACCACCAGGAACAGTGCGACCACCGCGCCCCGCAGACCGAGTTCAAGAGCCGTCATCGCCATCGCAAGCCGCCCGCAGGTTCAAATCAACCTCGACACAGCACCGCTTATAGCGCGTCCGGCGGTCCGCATGAAGCGACCGCCGGGGCAACCACAAAAATCTGATGCTGGTTGCGGTTCAGCTGATCCGCTTCCAGGTCTGGCCGCCGCAGAACATGCCGCCGAAGGCGCAGCCCTGCACCCGCATCGCATTCGGGCCCTTCATCGCGATCGTGGAGTCGTAGTTGCGACCGGAGTCCGGATCGTGGATGCGGCCGCTCCACTTGCTGCCGTCGGGCTTCATGTTGATCAGGATGCGTTCGTTGGTCTTCTCGGAATAGCCGCAGAGATTGGCGCCACAGGCCTCGACGCGGACGTTGCCCTTGTTCTCCTCGGTGGCCCAGACGCCGACCGGTCCGGTCGGCGCCGGTGCTGTGGCAACGGGAGCAGCTTGCGGCTGCGGCGCAGGCTGTGCGGCAACCACGGACGGCGCCGCCGCAACTGCCGCGGCTTCAACCGGCGCGGCGGCCGCGGTCGCAACCACGGTGGATGGCGCGGCGGGAGGTGCGGGTGGTGCAACGGCGGCGGCAACCGGCGCGGCTGGCTGGAGCTGGGGTGCGGCGGCCTGAACCGGCGCAGGCGCAGGGGGCGGCGCAGCCGTCGATGCGACATCGTCATTATCATCGGACTTCGTGCCGAGGCCCTTGAGATTGATGTCGCCGATCGTGCCCTTGTAGCCCGGCGCCGAAATGCGGATGCAGGACAGCGCGCTGCAATTGCGCGGCGCCTCGACATGGATGCGCTGGCCGTCGATCTGGAAGGTGATGCCGGTGCCGCCGGCATGCGCCGATGTGCTGGCCATCAGCAGCGCGGCGATCGCAAAGAGCTTCTTCATGAGGGTCTCCGTGGGCGTTGGGCGGCGGGTGTACCGATCGACCCCGACCCTACGCACCGCCGGCGCCGACCTCTGTGATCGACATCACGGTGGCGGGCCAGACCGCATGACCCGGCGACGGTGACCCAAATCACAGCGCCGTGAGCGCATCGCCTCCTAGCTTCGTCCTGTTATCCTGGAGACTTCGATGAAGCGCTTCTGCCTGCTCGTCGCGCTGATGCTGGCCGCGCCCTTGGCTCACGCCGGTGAGGGCATCTCGTTCTCGATTGGCGGCCACCGCATCCATCTCGATTCCACGCGCTGCCGCGCGCTGTCCTGTGTCTCGGTGACGGATCGATCAAGGCGCGACGACGGCGCTGGCCGGACTTTCCAGCCGGAGCCGGCGCCGACCGCAGCGATCCCTGTCGCCGCATCTTCGAGCAAGGTCCCCGCGCCGGTACCGGCGGGAGCTCCTGCGCCGCCATCGGTCATCGTCTACAAGCCCGCACCAGCCGCGCCGCCACCGGCTGCCGCGTCGCCGCCGTCAGCGGCGCCGTCGCCTCCGCGGGTGATGAGGATCGAGCCGCCGCCGGCTGTTGCGCCGCGGCCGCCGGTCGCGCGTGAGACCGTTGATGAACCGGACGATGGTCCGGTCGGCGACTGGCAGACCGACACCGACAGCCTGGTGCGCGTTCGTTCCTGCGGCGAGGCGCTGTGCGGCTACGCGCTCGACAAGACCACGCGCGATCTCGGTGAAGCGGTGCTGATCAACATGAAGCCGAGCAGGCACGCGCGCTGGAACGGCAGCGTCTACGACCAGGGCCGCGACCGCATCCATTACGGCACGATCGAATTGCAGGGCGCGGACAAGATGCGGGTCGAGGCCTGCGCGTTCGGCAGCTTCTACTGCACCGGTGCCGATTGGGTTCGCGTCTCGCATGCGCGACATCGCGTGATCACCCAGGGAGCGCTCGAGCACGCACCGCGCTCCTGAACGCGTCGATGTCCAATTTGTAATTGAACGCCTTCGAACCGGATGTCCCGTCACGCGCGACCGATGGAGGTCGATGCCATTCTCGCAAGCAATGGAGGCAACATGAAACGCCTGAGCCTGGTCGCACTGCTGCTCGCAAGCAGCGTCGTTGCCGCGCACGCCGACAACGACATCTACACCAACATGCTGAAGCAGCGGCGCGGCGACGACGCGCTGCATGTCGATACCGCGTATTGTGATGCGCAGTTCGGCACGCCGCAGAACGGCACGGTGACCTCGCGGCAATACAAGAGCTGCATGCGCGCGCGTGGCTGGCGCTTCAGCCACACGATCCGCGAGCCGCGCCGTCGCGACGACGGCTATCCCGATCCCGACAATCCCGGCCTCGTCTGCCACGATTTCACGATCGCCGGGGTCACCGGATCGAGTTGCTCGAATTTTTGAGCTGGTCTCTCGCCGCGCTCACGCAAAACGCCCGGCGGGACAGCCGCCGGGCGTGGGCTTCAGGGCCTCATCGAATGGGTCAGAACACGCCGAGAATGATGGCGCCGACAAAGGCGAACGCGATGTACGCGGCCACAATGCTCAGCTTGCTCAGCAGAGGACTCGCGAAATCCATTGGGACGCTCCCTTGGTTCACAACGCTGCCCGCATTAACGCCAAAGCTAGCAACGAGTTCCCGGTCGAAAAAGTCAGCCTAGCTGTCCGGCTCGGTGTCCACAGCCTCTGCCGCGCTGCGATAGTCGAAGCAAACTGGCATCGGATCAAGATGTTGGAGAGGCGGCAAATATATTTCGCGGCGAGGCGAGCATCGCGCAGATGCCCGGCCGCGCGCGTCGGAATCTCCGTTCAGTTGCCGTCTTGCCGCGCCGCACGCCTGACGTTGCTGTGTCGTTGCGCCGCAGGCAATCTGTCAGCTTGTTGTAAGGTTGTTACAATCTTTACCCAGATTGCCGCCCGGCAATGACCGGGTCATCCCGGTAATAAGTTACTGGGGGCGTTACGTGAAATCCGAGTTTTTGAGCCGCGCAAGCCGGCTTGCGCTGGCTATGTCTGCGACGTCTTTGGGGTTCTCCTGTCCGGCACTTGCAGCAAGTTTCAGTACACCACCCAACAGCACGACGGCGCAGACCGTTTCCAACAACGACACCGGCTCGGTCGCCGCCGGCAGCAGCCTGTCGGTGACTGGCACGGCGATCAGCTGGGTGACCGGCCTCGCATCACCCGGCGTCGTCATCACCAATAACGGCACGATCTCGGCGACGTCGCGCGGCATCGATACCTCGTCCAGCGCCATCAGCGGCAATCTCACGCTGATCAACAATGCCGGCGCGGTCTTCACCGCGGCCAACGATGCATTCCGGATCAATGGCGGCCTGAGCAGCGGCACCGTCACGGTCGACAATTTCGGCACCATCCAGGCGACCAGCAACGGCCGGGTGTTCGATTTCGTCAACGCGACCTCGAAGACCACGGTGTTCTCGATCACCAACGAGAGCGGCGGTACGATCAAGTCTTCCGGCAGCGACGTGATGCGGATCGGCGGCGGTACCACCACGATCACGAATTCGGGCCTGATCGACGCGACCACGACGGCAGGCTCGCGCGCGATCCGTGCCACCACCAATCTCGACAACGTCGTCTCGCTGTCGATCGTCAACAAATCAGGCGCGACGATCCAGTCGGCGGACGACGCCATCCAGATCAACGGCTCCGGCTCGACCAACAGCACCACGACCGGCAGGTTCTCGATCGACAATGCCGGGACCATCCGCTCGGCGACCGGCCAGGCGATCGACTTCGACAATCTCACCTCGACGGGCGCGACGGTTCAGATCACCAACCGCGCCGGCGGCCTGATCACCGCCGACAATGCCGACGCGATTCGTCCCGGACAGAACTTCACGATCGACAACTACGGACAGATCATCGCCAACTCGGCGCCGGTCCCCGCCGACCGGCCCGGAGCCGATGCGATCGATCTGCAACTCGGCCATTCCGGCACCGTCAACAACTATGCGGGCGGGCTGATCTCGGGTGCCAAGAACGGCACGTCGGGCGACGTCGGCAGCAACATCACCGTCAACAACTACGCCGGCGCGACCATCATCGGCCGTGACGGCGCCGGCGTCGGCTCCGGCGGCAACGCCAACGTCATCAACTACGGCACCATCACAGGTGCGATCGACTCGACCTCGGCGCGGGGCGATGGCGACGGCATCGATACCGACTTCGTCCTGACATTGACGAACTACGGCACGGTGCAGGGTACCGGCGCGAAAGGCTATGATGCGGGCGGCCGGCTCAACAACAGCGAGGGCCTCGCGATCGGCGGCGGCACCATCCGCAACTACGGCCTGATCAGCGGCGCCGCGGCAGGCATCGTCGTCAACAACGATTCCAATCCCGACAATACACGCGGCGGCACGGCGGCGCTCGATCTGGTCAACTATGCCGGTGCCACCATCGTGGGCAACAACAGTTACGCGATCCGCTCGGAGAACAAGACCGGCACTGCCGCCGACAACGACAGGATCGTCAATTACGGCACCATCATCGGCAACGGCACGATTCCCGATCCGAACGGCGTCACGTTGTTGCAGAACGGAACGCCAGATCCGGGTTCGGTCGGCACGCTCAACGGCGTGACCTATACCGGCACCGGCTCGACGCGCTTCATCCGCGGTGACGGCGCCGCGATCCAGACCGGCGAAGGCAATGACGTTCTCTCCAATTACGGCACGATCATCGGCAACAGCGGACGCGCGATCAGCATGGAGGGCGGCGACGATACGCTCAATCTCTACGGCGGCTCCAGCATCGTAGGCCGGATCGACGGTGGTGTCGGCACCGACACCATCAACCTGTTCGGTCCGGGATCCGGCACGCTCTCGAATGTGATCAATTTCGAGGTGCTCAACGTGCAGGGCGGCGTCTGGACGATCACCGATGCGCAGAGCTACCAGAACGGCGCCACCGTCGGCTCCGGCGCCACGCTCCTGGTCAATGGCTCGCTGGGCAATGCGGTGACCGTGAATGCCGGCGGCACGCTCGGCGGCAATGGCAGCGTCGGCAACCTGCTGATCAACGGCGGCACGCTGTCGCCGGGCAATTCGATCGGCACGCTGACGGTGCAGGGCAGCCTCACCTTCACCGCGGCATCGACCTATCTCGTCGAAGTGTCGGCGGTAGCTTCCGATCGCACCAATGTCACGGGCGCGGCAACGCTCGGCGGCGCCACGGTCAACGCATCCTTCACCGGCAACACCTTCCAGAAACAGTACACCATTCTCAATGCGGCCGGCGGCGTCAGCGGTACGTTCGGCGGTCCGGTCAACAGCAACCTGCCATCGAATTTCTCGTCCAGCCTGAGCTATGACGCCAACAACGTCTACCTCAACCTCGCGCTGAACTTTGCCGCGACCGCGAAGCTCAACGGCAATCAGGCTGCGGTCGGCAATGCGATCGCCAGCGCCTTCAGCCGCACCGGTGGCATCGCTGCCGCGTTCGGCGCGCTGGCACCGGCGGGGCTGACGCAGGCATCGGGTGAACTCGGCGCCGGCTCGCAGCAGACCACGTTCGACGCCATGAACATGTTCCTCGGCGTCATGACCGATCCCTTCGCCGAGGGCCGCGGCGGCGGCATCGCCGCCAATGGCGGCGCATCGCAATTCGCCGACGACGCCATGAGCTACGCGTCGACCGGCCTGTCGGGTGCGAAGGGCGCGCGCGACGCCTATGCCGCGATCTCCCGCAAGGCGCCGGCGGCGCAGACCTTCGAGCAGCGCTGGAGCATCTGGGCTGCCGGCTTCGGCGGTGGGCAGAACACCGACGGCAACACAGTCACCGGATCGAATTCGACCGCTAGCCGGATCTTCGGTGTGGCGGTTGGTGCGGATTACCGGATCGCTCCCGAGACGGTCGCGGGCTTCGCACTTGCCGGCGGCGGCACCAACTTCACCGTGGCCAACGCGCTCGGCGGTGGACGTTCCGACCTGTTCCAGGCCGGCGCCTTCATCCGGCAGGGATTCGGCCCGGCCTATCTCTCCGGCGCACTGGCCTATGGCTGGCAGGACGTCACCACCGATCGCACCGTGACGATCGCCGGCGTCGACCGGCTGCGCGCGCAGTTCAATGCCAATGCGGTGTCGGGACGGATCGAAGGCGGCTATCGCTTCATCACGCCGTGGCAACTCGCGCTCACGCCCTACGCCGCCGGACAGGTCACGAGTTACGATCTGCCCGGCTATGCCGAGCAGGTGCTGTCCGGTTCGAGCGCCTTCGCATTGGCCTATGCGGCGAAGACCGTCACCGCCACGCGCAGCGAACTCGGCGTGCGCAGCGACCGCTCGATCGCGCTACAGGACGGCGTTCTCAGCCTGCGCGGACGCCTTGCCTGGGCGCATGACTACAACACCGATCGCGCCGTTGCCGCGACCTTCCAGTCGCTGCCCGGCGCGTCCTTTGTCGTCAACGGCGCGGCGCCGGCAAGCGACGCAGTCCTCACCACCGCGACGGCGGCGATGAACTGGACCAGCGGCTGGTCGGCAGCACTCACCTTCGAAGGCGAATTCTCCGACGTCACCTCGTCCTATGGCGGCAAGGGCGTCGTCCGCTATACGTGGTGATGGAGACAAGGTCCGCGCACGGTTGCTGTTCAGCCATTGGCCGGACGTGCACCGTGCGCGAACAGCTCGGCAATCGCCGCGATGTCCTGCTCATCGTTCCAGCGTGCCCCGGGCGCGAGGATGAAGCGGCCAACCAGGTGACCGACGTTCAATGAAAGGAACATGCGCGCGAGCGCAGCGGCGTCGAGGTCCGTGCGCAGCTTGTTCTCGCCCTGCAGTTTGACCAACAGTGCGACGAGTGGCTTCCAGGCCGCAGACTGCCATTGCTTGCCGAATTGCTTGCGCACGGTCTCGTCGCGCAGCAATTCGACCAGCAGCAGCCGCGTGAGTTCGGTCGCCTTGCCGGTCGCCTGCATGCGTTCGTGCAGCAGCGATCGGTGCCAGGCCACCAGACCGTCCTGAGCTTCGCCGATCGCCTGACGCAGCGCGTTCAGGGATGCCGGCGCCAGTTGCGCAATCACGGCCTCGCGCATCACGGCTTCGACCAGCCTGTCCTTGCTGGCGAAATGCTTGAACAGCGTTCGCTCGGTGGTGTTGGCGGCTGCGGCGATCTGCCGGGTGGTGGTCTGTCCGACGCCCTGCCGGCCGAACAGCTCGACTGCCGTCCAGAGGATGTCGAGGTGCTTGGTTGGTGCCGGTCCGCGCCGTGCGGATGATCTTTCGCTCATAAGCAACTGTATAGCAGTTGCTTGATCGTTGGAAAAAGATATAGTATTTGCTATATAGTTTAAATCCGAGAGCAAGACGCGATGTCCTCGTTGCCCCTGATCCTCGATCCTTCCGAGCAACGCGACTATCAAGCGTATCCGGCGAGCCACGCGCGTCCGGCCGAGCCCTCGCTCGTGCCCTGGCCGATGAAGCCGATGGGATCTGCCGAATGCGGCGCCGAGCGGCTGGCCGACGGGCGGCTGTCCTACTGGATCCGCCACCAGATCATCAAAGGCGTGACGCCGCGTATGCTGGTGTGGTGGTTCTCGCATCTCGAAGGCGATGTGATCGTCGGCAACAAGCGGATCAATCGCTACCGTGCCTGGCATCCTTACGATCACGTCCATGCAAGCTACGCGCGACGGCTGCCTGATGGCTCGATCGGTCCGGGCGCGCGGATCCGGTTACGCGAATATCTCGGCGCCAACGCGCGCTATGCGGTCGATACCGTGACCACCATCGAGAAGCTCGATGAAGACGGCTTCATCCATCATCCGACCGTCCACGGTATTCGCGGCGTCGTGTGCATGGAATACAGCTTCACCCGCGTGAGCGAAGGCACGCGATATGAAAATCGGCTTCTGGTGGGTGCTGCGGAGGGTTGGATGCGGCTGATCAATCCGCTGATCCAGCGCTTCGGCTTCGATCACGCCCACGGGCTTGCGTGGCTACGGCACAACATCGAGGAGGTCGGATTGTTCGAGCATTTTTTGCCCGACCTGTATCGTCACGAAACCGGCGACGGCGAATAGCGCGGGCATCGCAGGGCAGGACGCATCGCCCGGTTCCAACGCATGGTTAAGAACGCCTGAAATCATTCAGTCGAAATGCGTTGAAGAGTCTTTAATCAAATTCGCAGAACCTCCGCGCCATGACGCGTGGAGTTCGTTTGTATCTCGTCGGCTCCCTTGTCCTTGTGTCGTTGGCTGGTTGTGGCCGCGGTCTGTTCCAGACTGCCGAGCGTGAACCGTGGCGGGCCGAGGCTGAGGCCGCATGCCTGAAATCCGGTGCGGTCAAGGAAAGCGCCGACCTGGTCCGCATCGATCCGATCTCCGGCCCCGGCGTTTGCGGCGCCGAGTTCCCGCTCAAGGTCGCCGCACTCGGCGAAGCCAGTTCAGCTTACGGATTTGCCGACGACAGCCTGCGTCCGCCGGCGTCGGTCGGCAATCAGCCGCGTTGGCCGATCAACCGGCAGCCGAGCCCGCCGCCCGCGCAGGGGCCATATTCCGATCAGGCCGTCGGCCAGCCGAACTATGGCAGTCAGCCGAGCGGGCCGGTGTCGCTGTCGGCGCCCGGCGTGCCACCGCAGCAGGGCGAGATCGACCTGCCGCCCGATGGCTCGCCCGATGCGCGCGGCGAGCGACCCTATTATCCCGGCCTGCCTTCCAATCCGCAGCGTGAGGGCGCGGCCGCGCCGTATTCACCGGCGCCTTATTCGCAGCAGCCGCCACGGCTCGGTCCGTCGGGCGGCAATCCGGTGATGGCGGTCGGCCCGGTTGCGGTGAAGCCGGCGGCGACGCTGGCGTGTCCGATCGTCTCGGTGCTCGAGCGCTGGCTCGCCGATTCCGTGCAGCCGGCCGCGCAGCGCTGGTTCGGTGCGCGCGTCGTCGAGATCAAGCAGATCTCGGCCTATTCCTGCCGCGGCATGAATGGCAATTCGCACGCGCATATCTCCGAGCACGCCTTCGGCAATGCGCTCGACATCGCGGCGTTCACGCTCGCCGACGGTCGCCGCATCACGGTGAAGGATGGCTGGAAGGGCTTGCCGGAAGAGCAGGGTTTCCTGCGCGACGTGCAGGCCGCTGCCTGCCAGCACTTCACCACGGTGCTGGCGCCGGGCTCCAATGTCTACCACTACGACCACATCCATGTAGACCTGATGCGCCGGGCCAGCCGGCGATTGATCTGCCAGCCGGCCGCCGTCTCCGGCGAGGAGGTCGCGGCGCGCGCTGGCGGCGGACGTAACCCCTATGCAACGCGCGAACCTTATGTCACAGGATCGCTTGGCGGCAGAAAGCCGGCTCCGCGGGGTAAAGCGGGGGGCAGCGAAGAAGACGAATTCGCCGACGAATAGGACGCGTCTGATACCCGTATTTTTACTGGGTGGCGCCGTGCAAACGGTAGCCATTTTCTTGTTGCATATGCTCGCTGAGCCGGGCGCACCCGGCTGATTTCTGGGGGATAGCTTTGCAAGACGCGCCGATCATTCTCGTCATCGAAGACGATCGTGATCTTCAGATGATGGTCGAGGACGCCCTGAGGGATGGCGGCTATGAGCCGGCGATCGCGGGCTCCGGCGAGGAGGCGTTGACGCTGCTGAAGGCGTTTCGCACCAAATACAGCGCACTCGTCACCGATATCCGCCTGCTCGGCCGGCTCGACGGCTGGCGTGTGGCGCGTGGTGCCCGCGAGATCGATCCGTCGTTCCCGGTGCTCTATATCACCGGCGGCGGCGGCGACGAGTGGCCGACCCGGGGCGTGCCGGATAGCGTGCTGTTGAACAAGCCGTTCTCGCCGGACGAACTGGTCGCGGCCGTGGCGAAGCTGGTCAAGGGCGGCGCACAGGCCTGAGCGCTTTTTGATCGGCCCCTTGCGTGGTGCCAGGGTACGCAGCAGGCGCTTATTCCATCTCTATAAGATCACGAAGCAACCCATCTCGCATTCATACGCGCTCGTGCTCATGTTCGCGCCGGGTATTCCTGCGGACGACATCCGCGGCAGCCGGAGAACGAAGATGACGACCTACCGCGCCTATATCGTTGGACCGCACAGCCGATCGATCGGCGTCGTCAACATGGATTGCAGCGACGACGATGCGGCGATCACGTCGGCCAGCCGTCTTGTCGATCATCACGATATCGAACTGTGGCAGATGGACCGGCCTGTCGCCAGGTTCGAAGCCGAGTCAAAGCAGGTGTTCCGCAAGTAGCTCCGCTCGCCGGGTGTCGCGCCGCGCAATTCCTGATGATAGATGTTAGTTTCGTCATCAACAGGGATATCAGATCATGGCTTCGGAGAAGGTCGCACTCGTCACTGCGGGCGGCAGCGGCATGGGCGCGGCGGCGGCGCGGCGGTTGGCCGCCGATGGGTTTCGCGTCGCGATCCTGTCGTCGTCCGGCAAGGGCGAGGCGCTGGCCGGCGAACTCGGCGGCATCGGCTTCACCGGTTCGAACCAGTCGAACGACGATCTGAAGCGCGCCGTCGACGGCGTGATGGCGCGCTGGGGCCGCATTGACGCCCTGGTCAACAGCGCCGGCCATGGCCCGCGCGCCGGCGTCTTAGAACTGACCGATGAGCAGTGGCACACCGGCCTTGACGTGTATCTGATGAATGTGATCCGCCCGACGCGTCTGGTCGCGCCTCACATGCAGGCGCAGAAGTCGGGGGCGATCGTCAACATCTCCACGGCCTGGGCGTTCGAGCCGAGCGCGATGTTTCCGACGTCGGCCGTGTTCCGCGCCGGGCTCGCCGCGTTCACCAAACTGTTCACCGACAGCTACGCCGCCAGCAATGTCCGCATGAACAACGTGCTGCCGGGCTGGATCGACAGCCTGCCGGAAACCGGCGAACGCCGCGACAGCGTGCCGATGAAGCGCTACGGCAAGGCGGAGGAGATCGCCGCGACCATCGCCTTCCTCGTCTCCGACGGCGCGGGCTACATCACCGGCCAGAACATCCGCGTCGATGGCGGATTGATGCGGTCGATCTGAGGCCCTCAATCTTCCGGGCAAGAGTTGGCGTTAACGACGCTTGGCGATTTCCTGCCTGGGCAAAATCGGTTCGGAGTTTATTAAAATCTGCTGGTTACCTCCGCCGGATAGAGCAATCCGGGGAAAGATATGGCCAAGCGGGCAAAACGTGGAAAGACAGAAGCGCTCGCGCTCCCGGTGGCTGGACGAGTAGCAGTTGGCGTCATCGCCGCTGCCGCCCTGGGGTACGGTTTGCTGTCTCGTCCGGCCAGCGTTCAACCGGTACGCAAGCCGTCCGCGCAGCAGGCTGCGGCGCCGTCAACGCCAGCTCACATATCAACTCCGGTTCGTGTCGCAGCCTCAGTTCCGGCTCCGGTCGCGGCACCGGTGTCGGTTCCAGCCCCGGCCCCGGCGCCTCTGGTCGAGCCGCCCAAAGCCGCTGATGGTCCCGGAAGATTTGCTCGGCAGGTGGTGGACTACGCCAGTCGCCAACCGACCGGCACCGTCATCATCGATACCGGAAACACATTCCTCTATCTCGTCCTGAACGACGGCCAGGCGATGCGCTACGGCATCGGTGTCGGCCGAGAAGGTTTCACATGGTCCGGTGAACAGACCGTGGCCCGCAAGACGGAATGGCCGGATTGGCGCCCGCCTGCCGAGATGCTCGTGCGTCAGCCCTATCTGCCACGATTCATGGCGGGCGGTCCCACCAACCCGCTCGGCGCCCGGGCGATGTATCTGGGTGATACCGAATATCGAATTCACGGCACCAACAAGCCCGATACGATCGGGAAGCGGGTGTCGTCCGGCTGCATCCGGCTGACCAATGAGGACGTCTCGGACCTCTATGATCGGGTGAAGGTCGGCGCGAAAGTGATCGTGCTCCCGGCAACCTCGGCTCGTCGACCATCCCAGCCAGCGCCCGACGCCGCGCTGCGATCGCCTGACCAGACATCGCCGCCGAACCGGCCCTCGGCAACCAACGCGCAGATGCCGTCATCCGGACCGAAGGTGGCCGAGGTCCAATAACTCAATTCTCTGTCCTCGGTCCGCAACCGAGAACAAGCGGCGCCTCGTGCAGATCCGCTCGCGGCCGAGCCACACGTGTCTGAGCTCTGCTCGACTGACCGATGACATCTGGTGCCGGACGGACTTGGACGTCCACTCCGCATCCGCAGCAGTCAATTCAGTCCCGCGCGGCGAAAGCCCTCCAGATAGCGCTGGCGGTCTGCGTCCAGCTTGATCGGCATTTGGCTCGCGATCCAGGCTAGCGAGATGTTGGGCTGCGCGCGTCGAAGCTCTTGCAAGGAGGACTTGGCCACATCGCCTTGTCCGGCCATACCCGCGGCCGCGGTCAGCACCCGGTGCGCACCAACGAAATCATCGCGCTGACGGACGGCTTCACGCGCGAACCTCATCGCCTCATCATAGTTGCAGCCGAGAAATTGGGCGTAGGAAGCAATGCCACAGTAGACAGCTGAAAACGGATCGCGCGGGCTCAGCCGCAGCGCGCGCCCTGCGGCCAGATCGCCTTCTTCCCAGCGGCCGCTATAGCACAGCGACAGGCCGAACATCCCCTGCGCAAATGCGAAGTTCGGATTGAGCCGCAACGCCAGTTCAAGTTCCGCCAATGAATCGTCGAAGCGGCGAACAAAGAGATAGGCATAACCCAGGGCACTGTGAGCCCACGGATCCTCGCTGTCGGCGCGAATTGCGGCTTTGGCCAGCCGCTCCGAGATTTCCGTTGCCGGAGCCATTTCCTGCCAGCCCATATGAGCGGTAAACATATAGCTCGTGGCGAGCACCCCCAACGCTTGCCCGTAGTTTGGATCGATCGCGATCGCTTTCTCCAGCAAGGCCTGCGCGACCAGATTGTCCTGACGCGTCACCCGCCAGTAATGCGACAGCGCTCGCATCACGAGGTCCCAGGCATCCATGCTGTCCGGGGGCTTGCGTCTGGCACGAAAATTCTCCGCGGCAAAGAGCTGCGGTTCGATCGCCGCCACGATCGCTTCGGTGATCTCGTCCTGCACCGCGAAAACGTCGGCCAAGTCGCGATCATAGCGCTCGGCCCAGACGTGACTGCCGGTCGTCGCGTCGTTGAGCTGCACCGTGATCCGCACACGATCGCCGACCTTACGCACGCTGCCTTCGACCACATAACCGACGCCAAGCTCGTCGGCGATCTGCTTCATGTGGACTGACTTGCCCTTGTAAATGAAGGACGAATTGCGCGCGATGACAAAGAACCAGCGCAGCTTAGACAGCGCGGTGATGATGTCCTCGCTGATGCCGTCGGAAAAATAGTCCTGCGCCGGATCGTCGGTCATGTTGGTGAAGGGCAATACGGCGATGGCGGGCCGGTCAGGGAGCAGCAAGGCGGGGCGTGGCCGCTCGTGACCCTTCTCAGCCGGCTCGGCACGCGCCGGTTGACCTGTCTCCGAGCTGTGTACCTCGCCGACGAAGCGAAAACCCTTGCGCGCAATGGTGCGGATCAGTTTTTGTTCTTCTCCACTGTCGCCAATCGCCTTGCGCGCGGCGGTTATGCGACTGGTCAAGGTGGAATCCGACACAATTCGGCCGCCCCAAATCGAGGCGAGGAGATCGTCCTTGTTGACGACGCGATCGCGGTTCTCCACCAGGTAAACCAGCAGGTCGAACACTTGCGGTTCCACGGCAACAGCCTCGGTGCCGCGGCGCAGCTCCCGAAGGTCGGTATCAAGTCGATGATCCGAAAATCGAAATAACACGTCGCCGTCCTGCTGCCTGCCAAGTCAACCGGCTCGCGAAATAATCACGCCTATCTCACGGAAAAATCAAGGACCGGACAAGGCTTTTCGGTCCCGGCCTGGTCATGCTGCGCGCTTTCCAAATCGCAATCCCTTTGCTCCCGATGGAGGAGACCATGACCCAGATTATCCAGAACGCCGACACGGATCGAGGCAACGTCGTCGGACGAATTATCGCGTTCCTCTATGGCGTCGTCGCCTACGTCGTATTCTTCGTCACATTCCTCTACGCCATCGGTTTCGTCGAAAATTTGCTGGTGCCAAAGACGATCGACAGCGGATCGACAGGACCGACGACGGTGGCGCTCATCGTCAATCTGGTGCTGATGTCCATCTTCGCCGTTCAGCACAGCGTGATGGCGCGTCCGCAGTTCAAGAGATGGTGGACAAGATTCGTTCCTCCTCCCGTCGAACGCACCACTTACGTCCTGCTGGCGAGCCTGGCGCTCGCGCTCTTGTTCTGGCAATGGCGGCCAATGCCGCAGGTGGTGTGGCAGATCAGCGACGCGCGTATTGCGACGGCAATGACTTGCCTGTCATTCGTCGGCTGGCTGATCGTGTTGACCTCGACGTTTCTTATCAATCACTTCGAGCTGTTCGGACTGCGCCAAGTAGCGGTCAATCTGGTCGGCCGCGAGATGCCGGCGCCGCGCTTTCGTACACCGCTATTCTATCATTTCGTGCGGCATCCAATCTATCTCGGATTCATCATCGCCTTCTGGGCGGCGCCGACCATGTCCGTCGGCCATTTGTTGTTCTCGGCGGTGACGACGACATACATCTTCGTCGGCATCTGGCTGGAGGAGCGCGACCTGATCGGCGTCTTCGGTGACGAATATCGCCGCTATCGAGAGCGTGTGTCGATGCTGCTGCCATGGCGCAAATCCACCTAAACCGTTGGGGCCTCGGGAGAGCTGCATTGGACGGCAATTCCTGCGCGCCTCCTGTCGGCGCCTGAGGGCAGCAAAGCAATATCGCACAGATGCGGCGCCACCGGATTGCTTGGCAGAGTCTGTCATCGGGCGCGCATTTGCGCGGCCTCCTGCTCGCAAGCACGGGAAAGCGGATCGGGTGCCAGCGGCGGCTCCCGCAACTTGGCCCGCGGCCAAGCCACTTGCGTCTACGCGCTGCGCGTTTCGTTCCAGGCCGCGCGTGTCACAATTGCGGCGACCTCGGATTGCGTTTGTCGTGATGACAAACTGAAAACGCAGGACTAGCCTTCCGTCAAATCAAAACATACGGGAGGATTGGCATGCCAGACGCAGCAGTTGCAGCACGCGCTTCGGACTCCACGCACAGCGGGACCACGCAGCAAGTCGACGTCGCCGTCGTCGGCGCCGGTTTCGCCGGTCTCTATCTGCTGCATCGTCTGCGCAAGGCGGGCCTCTCGGCCGTTGCGCTCGAAGAGGGCGCCGATGTCGGCGGCACCTGGTACTGGAACAGGTATCCCGGCGCGCGCTGCGACATCCAGACCATCGACTACAGTTATACTTTCGATCCCGAGCTCGATCGGGCATGGACCTGGTCGGAGAAATACGCGACCCAGCCGGAGATCCTGCGCTACCTCGGCTTCGTCGCCGACCGCTACGATCTGCGCCGCGACATCAGGTTCGGCACCAAGGTCACGCAGGCGACGTGGGACGATGCGAGCGAACGCTGGCTGATCGCGACCAACAATGGCGCCAACGTCTCGTGCCGCTACTACATCATGGCGACCGGCTGCCTGTCGTCGCCGAAGCCGCCGGAGATCGACGGCGTCAAGAACTTCAAGGGCGAGATCTATTTCACCGGCCGCTGGCCGCATCAGGGCGTCGACCTCAAGGGCAAGCGCGTCGCCGTGATCGGGACGGGATCGTCGGGCATCCAGTCGATCCCGTTGATCGCCGAGCAGGCCGCGCAACTCACCGTATTCCAGCGCACGCCCAATTTCGCATTGCCGGCGGGCAACGGCCCGGCACCTGAGGATCGCAAGACGTTCTTCGAGAGCGATCGCGCGGCCTATCGCGAGCAGGCGCGCCAGTCGATGGCCGGCGTACCGTATCCGCAGCAGACGGTTGTGAGCTGGCAGCTGAGCGATGCCGAGCGCCGCGAGCGCTTCGAGAAGGCGTGGGCGGCGGGCGATCTCGTCCACATCCTGAGCCAGCTCTGGGCCGATCAGGCCGTCGATGTTGACGGCAACAGGCTGGTCGCCGACCTGATCCGCGAGAAGATCGCGGCCGCGGTCAAGGATCCGGAGACGGCGGCGGCGTTGGCCCCGCACGATCATCCGTTCGGCGCCAAGCGGCCCTGCCTCGATACCAACTACTATGCGACCTATAATCGTCCGAACGTGACGCTGGTGAATCTGCGGCAGGAGCCGATCAAGGCGATCACCGCGAATGGCATCGTGACCGACAAGCGCAGCTTCGATGTCGACGTCATCGTGTTCGCCACCGGCTTCGATGCGATGACCGGCGCGATCATGGCAGTGCATCCGATCTCCGGGCGCGGCGGCAAGTCGCTGTCCGATGTCTGGGCGCATGGACCGCAGACCTATCTCGGCGTCACCGTCGCGGGCTTCCCCAATCTGTTCATGATCACCGGCCCCGGCAGCCCGTCGGTGCTGTCGAACATGGCGGTGTCGATCGAGCAGCATGTCGACTGGGTGGTCGAGCGCATCGCCGCGCTGCGCGACGCCGGCTTCACCACGATGGAGGCGACCGAGACCGCGCAGGCCGGCTGGGAGCGCCACATGGCCGATTGCGCGACGCTGACGCTGCACCGGCTCGCCAACACCTGGTACACGGGCGCCAACGTGCCCGGCAAGCCGCAGGGCGTGATGCCCTACACCGGCGGTGTCGGGCCATATCGCAGCATCTGCGACGAGGTCGTCGGCCGCGGCATGCTCGGTTTCAGGCTCTCGGGCCCCGGTGTCACCGCGCAGTGCAATGACGGCGAGGTCGTGCGCCTGCAACCGGATGTGCGACTGGTGCTGAACATGCTCGGCGGGATGAACCTGCCGCCGATCGAGACGATGGGCGCGCAGGGCGCGCGCGATTTCCTCGCCGAGTTCAACAAGGGCCGTCCGGCGGGACGGCCGGTCGGCGAGGTCGGCACCGGCGTGCTGCAGGGCGCCGACGGCCCGCTGCCGTACAAGCTGTACCGGCCGGCGACGCCGGGGCCGCATCCGATCGTGGTGTATTTCCACGGCGGCGGCTGGGTGCTCGGCGACGAGCTGTCGGACGATCCGTTCTGCCGCGACCTGTGCCGGCGCACCGGCATGATCATCGTCAGCGTCGGCTATCGCCACGCGCCCGAGCATCGCTTCCCGGCGGCGGCCGAGGACGGCTATGCGGCGACCCGCTGGATCGCGGCCCACACCGCCGAGCTCGGCGGCAGGGCAGGGCCGGTGCTGGTCGCGGGCTGGAGCGCCGGCGGCAACATCGCGGCCGTCACCTGCCAGCTTGCGCGCGATCGCGGCGGGCCGGAGATCGCGGGCCAGCTCCTGATCTGTCCGGTGACCGACAGCACCTATGATCGTCCGTCCTATATCGAGAACGCGATCGGCTATTTCCTGACCCGCGGGCTGATGTTCTGGTTCTGGGACCTGTACTGCTCGCCAGCCGATCGCACCGATCCGCGCGCAGCACCGCTGCGCGGCAAGCTCGAAGGCCTGCCGCCGGCATTCATCGCCACCGCGGAATTCGATCCGCTGCGTGATGAGGGCAATGCCTATGGCGACGCGCTCGCCAAGGCTGGCGTCAAGGTCGAGCAGCTCAAGGGCAACGGCCACTTCCACTCGTCGTTCGTGATGGTCGACGTCATCATCACCGGCGTCGGCGGCCGGGTGAAGATGGCAAAAGCGTTGCGTCGCTTCGCCGGACTGCCCGAGGAGCTGGAGCAGGACAACGTCGCGGCGCCGAAGGTCAACGCGGCGGCGAACTAAAGCATGATCCGGAGAACTGCGAAGTGGTTTTCCGAAAAGATCATGCGCAAACATCATGTCGGCCGCCTGACGGCATTCGTCAGGCGGCTTGATTGTTCTCGTTCCATAGCCAGCCGGACAATGCGGTCGCAAGCGCGGCGCCCAGCAACTGGGCCATGATGAATCCGGCGACTCCATTGAGTGCGATACCCGCGAACGTGTTGGAGAGCGCGCGAGCGACTGTCACTGCGGGATTGGCAAACGATGTCGAGGCGGTGAACCAGTAGGCCGATGTGATATAGAGCCCGACGGCGTAGGGCGTCGCTGCTGCGTTTCGCGCGGTGCATCCGAAGATCACCAGCAGCAGGCCGAATGTTGCCACCGCCTCCGCGAGCCACTGACCCGGGCCCACGCGTTGGGTCAGCGAGAGTTGCAGTATCGAAAGCTCGAACATCGCATGCGCAAGCCATACTCCGGCGACGCCGCCGGCAACCTGCGCAGCGACGTAGGTGCAGGCTGTGGTCCGGGATACCTCGCCGCGCCAGGCAAATGCGAGCGTCACGGCCGGGTTGAAGTGTGCTCCGGAGATTGGTCCAAAGATCAGGACGAGGACGACGAGGATGGCGCCCGTCGGAATCGTGTTGCATAGCAAAGCGAGCGCGATGTTTCCGTCCGCGAGCTTGTCGGCCATGATTCCGGAGCCGACGACGGCCGTGAGCAGCAGCATCGTGCCGAGCGATTCGGCGACGAGCTGGCGGCCACGCGACGGCATCAGCTTGCCTGACGGTCCGCCGCGGCAATCCGCGCGCCGTCCTCCTTGACGAAGTCGGAGCGCTGCGGTGGGAGGAGGGCGATGACCTGCTCCGATGGTCGGCACAGCCTCACGCCGTGCGGCGTCACGACGATCGGGCGGTTGATCAGGATCGGATGCGCCATCATGGCGTCCAGCAGATCGTCATCCGAAAGCTCCGGATTTCCGAGCCGAAGCTCTGGGAACGGCGTGCCCTTTTCACGCAGCAACATGCGTATCGGGATTCCCATCCGCACAATCAATTGCTGAAGCAGCGCCCGCGACGGCGGTGTCTTCAGGTACTCGATCACGTGCGGTTCGATGCCGGCATTGCGGATCATGCCCAGTGTGTTGCGCGACGTGCCGCACTCCGGATTGTGATAGATGATGACGTCCATCATGCCTGTCCGTCAGCAGCAGGCGGAGGATTTGGCTTCCGGCTTCGGCGCGCAGCAAGCGACCGCCTTCTCATGCGCGACGCGTGCGCGGTTCTCACCCGTCCCGTCGCCATAGGTCGTGCTCTCGCCGGTGGTATGGAACGTCTCCCAGGCGATGCCGGCCGGATCGTCGATCCAGGATTTCTCCGAGTTGGCATAGCAGCAGGCAGTCTCGCCCTGCTCAATGATGTCGCCGCCGGCGTCCCGCAACCGCGCGTAGACTTCATGCAGCTCTTCCGTGTTCTCAACCTGAATGCCGAGATGATCGAGACCGGGCTGTCGGCCACGGGTCGAGATCGCGAAATTCACCCGTGGATCCTCCAGCATCCATTTCGCATAGTCGGTCTTGAGTACCGAAGGCTTGGATGCAAACAGCGCCGAATAGAAGCCAACCGACTTCGAGATATCCTCGACGGAGACGTGAACGTGCAGGCGCTTCATGGCATTTCCTTTCAAGCCGGCGTTTTGACGCGCTTGCGCGCAGGTTTACAGGTACTGGCGGGCGCGCAGGGAGCGCCGCCGCAACAATTCTCGGTCAAGAAGGCGAGCAGATCGTTCATGGTCTCGAACCGCGCGGCGTAAATCATCGAACGGCCTTCGCGACGTACCGTCACCAGGCCGGCAGTTCGTAGCCGATCGAAGTGAAAGGTCAGCGTGTTGGGTGCAAGGTCGAGCGCCTCGGCTATGGCGCCGGCTGGCATCCCGCCGGGGCCCGCCTGCACCAGCAGGCGGAATACATCGAGCCGATTGTCCTGTGCGAGCGCGGCCAGCGCAGCGACAGCATCTGTTATTTTCATATTTCAACGAATATCGAAATATACCTCGGCCGTCAAGCGAGGCTGGACGGGGACGCTCGGCATCTTCCGCTCGACACGTGTTGCTCAATCGACACGACGGGCAACTCAGCGAAACGCGTCAATCCCCCGGTGGAAAAATACTTCGGTTTATCAGTAGCCCAACTCAGTGTATGAATGACCCGTCTCGCCCGACACGAGGGGCGCTTCGCGGTCGTCACGAACGTGGGTCGAGATGCGGTGGACGTGGATTGCGCAGTCGACGAATGCGCAAGAAGCGGACGGTGAAGTCGTGTGGTCCTGACGCCCCAGTGGCAGGTGTCTCTCGAATTGCGCGGTGCGCATTGCGGAGACGGTGACAAACAAGCCAAGTCTCGCCGGGGAGAGCACGAAGTAAGCCGTAACCCATCGCGCAGGGAAAGCCGGGTTGTTCCCGGTTACACCTGTGGTCCTACCCCCG